>JBGUEF010000030.1:0-18052 GCA_041821485.1 Deltaproteobacteria bacterium | reverse complement strand
CTGGCACTGACGCTGGCACTGACGCTGGCACTGACGCTGGCACTGACGCTGGCACTGACGCTGGCAAATGGTGGGCGGGACAGGGGTCGAACCTGCGACGTCCGGCGTGTAAAGCCAGCGCTCTACCACTGAGCTACCCGCCCAAAGTGCGCGCGAGCATGACTCCCGACACCCCACCTGTCCAACCGGGAGATTCTTCACTTCTCCCCTGTTGGCGGCCGGATGGATGTGCACCATATGCTGTGGCCATGGCCGACATCACACTCAAGTACGGTCCGGGGTCCCCTCCCACGATTCTCAAGTCGGGTCTGGGCGCCATACGGCTCAAGGCGAACCTTCAGGTCGAGGTCGATGAGCTCGAGAGTGGCATGGAGGACGAGCTCGTCCTGCACCTGGACGACGGTGTCGGGGAGGAAGGCGCGGGGCGCCTCCGGAGGCTGCTCCCGATGGCCATCCGCAACTTGGCTAAACGTGACGTCAAGATGAGTGCCGACCTCGGGGAACGCACCACGGTCGTCGAGATCTTTGCGGGCCAACCGCTCGAGAACTACAAAGCAGCGATCGACGATTTCTGCACCCGCGTCCTCGACTATCACCGCGAAGGCAAGGCGTCCACGTAGCGCTTCACCGGAGCCGCTGCGATCTTTCCTCCAGAACCGTTTTGATCTCAGAGGTTTGCGGACCCGGAGAGTGTCCCCTACTGGCGGGCGCCGGGGGGGTCTACTGTGGGTTCGGGGACGTCGTCTGGGTCGGGGGCGTCTGGGGTGAACAGCTCGCCGTCGCGGTATTCTAGGGGGCGGACCTGGTGTTCGCCGAAGAGGGCGTCAGGGTCGCTCAGGACCAGGGCCTCCCGGAGCACTTCGTCCATGTGCTCGACGAGCACGATGCGCAGGGCGTTGAGGACTCGGCGGGGGATTTCCTTGAGGTCCTTTTGGTTTTCCTTCGGGACGAGGACGACGGTGATTTCCGCCCGGTGCGCTGCGAGGAGTTTCTCCTTGAGGCCGCCGATCGGAAGGACACGGCCGCGCAAGGTGATCTCGCCGGTCATCGCGACGTTCTTTCGAACCGGAATCTTGAGAAGCGCGCTGGCGATGCTGGTCGCCATCGTGATGCCAGCGCTCGGGCCATCCTTGGGGACGAAGCTCGGGAAGTGAACGTGCACGTCGTACTTCGAGTGGAAGTCCTTCTCGAGGCCGAGCACTTTTTGGCGCGAGCGAATGTAGCTCATCGCCGCCTGTGCGGACTCCTGCATTCCCTTTTCGAGCAAGCCGGTGATGTTGAGCTTGCCCTTACCGGGCACCACGGCGACTTCGCATTCGAGGATCGAGCCGCCAAATGCGTTCACCGCGAGGCCGTTGGTGAGACCCACGTGATCCTTCTCGCTGGCCTTGTCGGGCCGATACTTCGGAATGCCGAGGTACTGAGGGATGTCTTTCGCTTCGACTTGGTAGCTCTTCTCTTTGGACTCTTCGCCGTCCTTGAGAACTTGCCGTGCGATCTTGCGGCAGATGCTGCCGATTTCGCGCTCGAGATTTCGAACGCCACTTTCCATCGTGTAGTAGTGGATCATCTGCCGAATCGCGTTCTCGCTGATGTCGACGTCGATGTCCTTGAGGCCGGCGTTTTCGCGCTGGCGCGGCACGAGATAACGCGTCGCGATGTTGAGCTTCTCGAACTCGGTGTAACCGCTGATTTCCAGGATCTCCATGCGGTCACGGAGCGGAAGTGGGATGCCCTGCAAGGTATTCGCAGTCGTGATGAACATCACGTCGGACAGGTCGTAGTCGAGGTCGAGGTAGTGATCGTTGAAGTTGTGGTTCTGCTCCGGGTCGAGCACCTCGAGCAGGGCCGACGCGGGGTCGCCGCGGAAGTCGGCCGACATCTTGTCGACCTCATCGAGTAAGAAGACAGGGTTGTTGGCTCCAGCCTTGCGCAGAGACTGAATCAGCCGGCCGGGCATAGCGCCGATGTACGTGCGCCTGTGACCGCGAATCTCGGCCTCGTCGCGCACGCCGCCGAGCGACAAGCGCACGAACTCACGACCGCTGCACCGCGCGATGCTCTTCGCCAGCGAGGTTTTGCCGACGCCAGGCGGGCCTACCAGACAGAGTACAGGCCCCTTGAGCTTCTTCACGAGCGCCTGCACGGCGAGATACTCGACGATGCGCTCCTTGGGCTTCTTGAGGCCGTAGTGATCCTCTTCGAGGATCTGTTCGGCCGCGTCGATGTCGTAGTTCTCTTCGCTCTTGTCGCCCCAGGGAAGCGCGATCACCCAGTCGATGTAGTTGCGGATAACCGTCGCTTCCGCGCTCATCGGCTGCATCATCTTGAGCTTCTTGAGCTCTTTGCGCGCCTTGAGGTGCGCCTCCTTGGAGAGCTTCTTCTGCTTGAGCTGGGCCTCGAGCTCTTGAATCTCGCTCTTGAACTCGTCGCGCTCGCCGAGCTCCTTCTGAATGGCCTGCATCTGCTCATTCAGGTAGTACTCCTTCTGCGTCTTCTCCATTTGCTTCTTGACGCGGGAGCGGATCTTCATCTCGACTTGGAGAATCTCGATTTCGGCGTTCATCAGTTGGAACAGCCGTTCCAAACGCTTCGCTGGGTCGATGGTTTCGAGGATCTCTTGGCGGTCCGAGAGCTTGATGCTCGTTAGATGCACCACGACAGTGTCCGCAAGCTTCGACGGATCGTCGATGGTTTGCACAGTCATCAACATCTCGGGGGCGATGCGCTTGTTGAGCTTCGCGTACACGTCGAACGCCGACTGCACTGAGCGAATCAGCGCTTCGATTTCGACGTTAGCCGCGTAGACTTCTTCGACGGGCTCGACGTTGCAGAGGAAGAACTCCTCGTTCGGCACGAAGTTCGTGATGCGCGCTCGCCGCTTGCCCTCGACGAGAACCTTGACCGTCCCGTCGGGAAGGCGCAGCAGTTGGATGATCGTGCCGATTGTTCCGACCTCGAAGATGTCCTCCGGGGTGGGATCGTTCGTCTTGGCCTTCTTCTGCGCGGCGAGCAGGATCTCTTTGTGCTGGCCCATCGCTTCTTCGAGCGCGTTGATCGACTTCTCGCGGCCTACGAAGAGCGGCACCACCATGTGTGGAAACACGATGATGTCCCGCAGGGGAAGCAGAGGAAAACTTTCGCCACCGGACGTGCCGGTGCCGGGATTTTGATCGTCGTTGTCGTTTCGGTGAAAGAACATCAATCTACTCAGATCCGCGCAAAGCCCTCACGCCAACCGAAGCGGCGGTGTGCGGCTGAGGCCGCACTAGGCGAGTTCCGCCTTTTCCTCTTCTTTTGCGTAGACGATGAGCGGCTTTTCGCCCGACGCGATGACTTCCTCGCTCACGGCGACCTCCCTGATATCTGTCTGGGAAGGCACCTCGTACATGATGTCGAGCATCGACTTTTCCATGATGGCGCGGAGGCCTCGAGCGCCGGCGTTCCGCGTCAGCGCCTGGCGCGCGACTGCATGCAGCGCGCCCTGGGAGAACTTGAGCTTCACGCCATCCATCTCGAAAAGCTTTTGGTACTGCTTGACCAAGGCGTTCTTGGGCTTGGTCAGGATGTCGACGAGCGCTTCTTCATTGAGCTCGTGCAAGGTCGCGATGACCGGCAGACGGCCGATGAACTCGGGAATCAGGCCGGCGCGCAGCAAATCCTCGGGCTCGATGCGCTCGAGAAGCTCGCCGATCTTTTTGTCTTTGCGTGATGGAATGTCTGCGCCGAATCCGAGGGTGCGCTCGCCGATACGCCGTTCGATGACCTCGTCGAGACCGACGAAGGCGCCACCGCAGATGAACAGAATGTTCCCGGTGTCGATCTGCAAGAAATCTTGTTGTGGGTGCTTTCGGCCACCCTTGGGCGGTACGTTCGCGACGGTGCCCTCGATGATCTTCAAGAGGGCTTGCTGCACACCTTCGCCGCTGACGTCGCGGGTGATGGATGGGTTGTCGCCTTTGCGTGCGACCTTGTCGATCTCGTCGATGTAGACGATGCCGCGTTGAGCCCGCTCCACGTCGTGGTCCGCGTTCTGAAGAAGCTGGACGATGATGTTCTCGACATCCTCGCCGACATAGCCGGCCTCGGTGAGCGTCGTGGCATCGGCGATGGCGAACGGCACGTTCAGGATGCGCGCCAGAGTCTGTGCAAGCAGCGTCTTGCCCGACCCGGTCGGACCGAGCAGCAAGATGTTCGACTTCTGCAGCTCGACGTCGTCTGCGTTGACCTTGGAGTCGATGCGCTTGTAATGGTTGTGGACCGCAACGGAGAGGACCTTCTTCGCGCGCTCCTGCCCGATGACATACTCATCGAGGATGTTCTTGATTTCCGCGGGCTTCGGAAGTGGCGCCGTGGTCGTGAGAGACTCCTCGCGCTCGACCTCCTCCGCGATGATGTCGTTACACAGCCCGATGCACTCGTCGCAGATGTAGACCGTCGGCCCTGCGATGAGCTTTTTTACTTCCTTCTGTGACTTTCCGCAGAAAGAACATTGAAGGTTGCCGTGTCCGTCATCTCGCCTGCGATCCACCATGTACCTGCTTGGGAGAGTCTAGCGTCCTGCCCCGTTCACGGCAAGGACTACGCAGCGCGCATTCTCCCGGTTTTCAGGTGTCTTATTTCTCGCGCTTCGGTTCGATGACCTCGTCGATCAATCCGTACTCTTTAGCCTCTTCGGCCGAGAGGTAGCGGTCGCGTTCGGTGTCGTCCTTAATACGTTCGGTGGTCTGGCCTGTATGCTTGGCCAGGATCGTGTTCATTTGTTCACGAAGTTTCAGGATCTCTTTCGCGTGGATCTCGATGTCGGTTGCCTGCCCGCGAATTCCGCCGAGCGGCTGGTGAATCATGATGCGGCTATTGGGCAAGCACTTGCGCAATCCAGTCGTGCCTGACGCAAGAATCCAGGCAGCCATCGATGCGGCCTGACCCAGACACACCGTCGACACGGGTGATCGAACGTACTGCATCGTGTCGTAAATCGCGAGTCCTGCTGTAATCGAGCCCCCGGGGCTGTTGATGTACAGGGTGATCTCTTTGTCGGGGTCATCGCTCTCCAAAAAGAGCATCTGCGCGATGATCGCGTTGGCCACGTCGTCGTTGACCTCCGTGCCGAGGAAGACGATGCGATCCTTCAATAGGCGGCTGAAGATGTCCCACTGCCGTTCGCCGCGGTGGGTCGTCTCGACGACCCAGGGCATGTACATCTGCGCGGACGTTGGCTCGCTCATGACTCTTCCCCTTCTTCTGCTTCGTCTGGGGCCGGTTCGTCGTTTTCCTCGGTCTTGGCTTCGGGCTCCGGCCGCTCCCCTTCGTTGATCTTGGCACGCTCGGTGAGGAGCGCCATGACCTTCTCTTCGAGGAGCTGGGATTCGAGGGCGTCGCGCTGCGCTTCCTGGTAGTCGGCGCGCACCTTGGCGACGTGCTTGCCGGTCTGCTCGGCGATCTCCTGGAACTTGGCGTCCATGTCTTCTTCGCTGACGTCGATGCCTTCCTGACGTGCCAACGACCCGAGGAGGATCCCCGCCTGCACGCGCCGCTGCGCGCGTTCTTCGATACCCGAGAAGAAGTCCGCGCCGGGCGCGCCTTGCTGGCCAGCCATCTGCATGAACTGAGCCATCTCGTACATCATCATCTGCTGCTGTTGCTGAACCATCGACGGTGGCACCGGGATGTCGTTGTGCTGGATCAAGCTTTCGATCAGCTGGTCTTTCAACCCTGCGTCGCTTCGTTGCTTCGCGGAGCCTTCGAGGCCTTCTCGAATCTTCAGCCGTAGCTCGAGAAGTGTCTCGTAGTCCCCACAGTCTTTGGCGAACTCGTCGTCGAGCTCTGGGAGCAGCTTCTCGTGGAGCTCCTTGGCCGTGACCGTGAACAGCGCGGTCTTGCCCTGAAGGTCGGGGTTCGGGTGATCGTCTTCGAACTCGATGTCGATCGTCTTCTCATCCTCGGGCTTCATCCCGAGCAGCCCCTCTTTGAGGGCGGGCAGCAAGTGCTCGTCGTCGATCTCGACCTGGCGACCTTCGGCTCCGAGGTCATCCTTGGCCTCGCCGTCGACCGACACGGCGTAGTCGATCGTGATCAAGTCGCCTTCCTGTGCGGGACGCACCGGGTCGGGCACCTGGATTTCGGCGTGCTGATGTCGCAGCTGTTCGACCTCCGCGTCGACCAGATCGTCGGGGATCTCGATCGGCGTCTGCCACACTTCGAGCCCGTCGATCACGACTTGGTCGATCTTCGGTCGCACCTCGACCTTGGCCTTGAACGTGAGCGGCTTGCCATGCTCGAGCTCGGGCGCCTCTTCCATCTCCGGCTGCGCGACGATGTGAAGCTCGTGCTCCTGCACCGCATGCATCAGGCCCTGCTCGACCAGAGTGCCGGCGACCTGAGCCGCGGCCTGTCGGCCATACACCTGCTTCAGGACATTCCTCGGCACCTTACCCGGACGGAAGCCGCGGACGCGGGCGGTCTTGCCGATCTCTCTATAAGTGTCGTTGAGGTCCTTGTGGATGCGGTCCCACGGCACTTCGACCGTGACCTCCACGAGGACCGGGCTGATCTCGCGAATTTCAGATTGCATTGGTTTTTAGGCGGTCTGCCAGGCGCGGTTCGTACAGCCGGCACGGAGACCCGTCAAGGTGCAGCCTTGGGAGCGGCTTTCTCTCGGTGAAGCTCGACCAACTCGATGCCCAAAGCCTGAGAAACTTCGAAGATTCGCTCGTCTCGATAGAACTCTTCGAAGACGATCCGCTTGATTCCGACGTTGCAGATCGCCTTGAAGCAGTTCCAGCAGGGGGACGCGGTGACGTAGATCGAGGCGCCGTCGATTCGGGAGCCGTTCTTGGCGGCTTGAATGATCGCGTTCACTTCGGCGTGGATCGTTCGCACGCAGTGTCCGTCCACCATCATGTGGCCGACCTCGTCGCAGTGAGGGAGGCCGCGGACCGAGCCGTTGTAGCCGGTGGAGAGGATCGTCTTGTCGCGCACGATCACCGAGCCGACGTGCTTGCGGGGGCAGGTCGATCGCCTGGCGACCACCACAGCGATATCCATGAAGTATTCGTCCCACGAGGCGCGTTCCATCGGCGATTCCTAGCTTGGGGTCTCCTCGGCGACAACCTCAATAGATGAGATTGGGGCGAAGATTAGGGGGTGCCGGCTCGGACTTAATGCGGCGCGCGAACGACGTGAAGTCGCCTCGAACCGAGCGATGGAGCTTGGCCGGCAGGCCCCGCACGACCAGGACCGAACGGCCCTTGCGTTCGACGCGCGCCGTAGAATCCTTGGGCGAGACCGAGCGTGCGGCGCGAAAGGCCTCCTCCGCGTCAGCTTCGGTGTCCCATGTGGTCCACCAGATCACAGCGGCGCCGTCGTCCCGCATGTAGACCACCAGGAGATCGCCTGCCCATCCGGCCGCCGCCTCCTCATCCGTGCCTGAGGCGCGCCCCTGGCCGAGGTACACGCTGAGCTCGAGCTCACCGAGCGTATCTTCTTCGACGCGCTTGAATCCCGCCGCGAGGACCTCCCGGTTGTCCGGGATCTCGATCTGTTCGCCTGGCTCTCGAGCGAAGTACTTCTCCGGGTGAAGGACTTGCTCGCTGGTTGCTGGAGGCCTCCGATGTGCGTTGTTCACCGCAGGCCATCCGCCGCGTCCTTGCACCGCCGCCACGAACTGCAGCCCGCGTAGATAGGGAGCGACCAAGGTGACTCTCAGGATGGCGGGCGCGTCGTCGAGCTTCTCTCCGCGCACCAGTGCGTTGAGGTCGAGGTAGTCGCCCATCTGCTGGATCCCTGCCGTGGCCGCAGACAAAGGGATGCCCTGTTGGCGAAGCGCGTGGGCGAGCATCGCGAGTGTCGCGTCGCCCTCTACGACTGCGCGGAAGCCGTTGTCCGCGTCGGCGGTTCGCTCCTTCTCGTAAGCCTCCCCGAGGCCCAGCCTTTGATCCTGGAGTGCGTGCACCAGCTCGTGCACGAGCACCAACCGAGCCTCTTGCGTTTGCTCCGGTCCAAACGCTCCTGCCAAACCGGCCATGACGTCTTCGCGTATGACCAGGCGTCCCGTGTCGGGGTCGTAGTACCCGATGACCTGCTCGCCGAGGACGCCCGCGAACATGCTCCGGAGATCCTCTTCGGTGTCCAATAGGCCGAGCGCGCCGTAGATGAGTCTCGCCCGCTCGATCTCCGCTTCTTCAATTTGCGAACGCAAACTGGCTGCGATGGCGTCGCCGTCCTCGATTTCGATTGTGACCGGGCGCCGTAGCTTCAGCTGCCGCACCGACTCCGCCGCGCGAACGAGCTCGTCGACTGCCTTGCGTTCCTTGGCCGTGGCGGGGCGTGCGACGCCAGCGCGCGTTGGGGAGGCGAGCTCAGGCGTGGGCTCGGCGCGCGCGTTCGCCGTTGTCTCGGTCGAAGCGCCCGCTGGACTCGGTCCCGGTTTTGCGTGCCGGTGACAACTGCTCAGGATGAGAGCAGCTGCCAGCCAGGCGACCCATCGGCTCATGATTCCCCGTCCACGTCCGCGGTAATCAGGGGTCGCATTCGGTGATTGTGTACCAGGAAGCGTTGAGTGACCTCAATTGCCGCCTCTTCGGCCCCCGAGGGGCTCGTGAATCGCCGTCCTTTGAGCCGGTCGCGCACGTGCTCGGCGATTTTGCGCTCCACCTGGTCTCGGTCTCCGGCGCTTAAAACTCCCCGGGACACAACGCGAGGGAACTGTTGGAGCCGACCGGCTTTGAGGGAGAGCAGGATGGTCACCAATCCATTGGAGCCCATCCTGCGACGCTCCGCGATGACTTCCTCGGTGAGCGTCTGCATGCCGTCGATGTAGACGCGCCCGACGGGAACCGTATCGACGATGCGCAGTGCATCACGCGTGAGCTCCAGCACACTCCCATTCTCGACGAGCTTTGTTTGCTGGATTCCTTCTTCAACGGCGAGCTCGAGATGCCGGCGCTGATGGTGGTGCGTGCCGTGCACGGGAACGAACGCTTGGGGGCGGAGGATCTGAATCATGGTGCGCTGCTCTTCACGGCTCCCGTGGCCACTCGCGTGGACCTCCGGGTGCCCGTCGCGCGTGATCACTTCGAGGCCGCGACGTTCGAATCGATTGATGACGTCCAGCACGCCGAGCTCGTTGCCAGGAATGATGCGCGACGAGAAAATCACAGTGTCCTCCGCCTCGAGGTGCAAGCGCGAGTGCTCGTCGCGCGCCAGTCGAGTGAGACCCGATGCACGCTCGCCCTGTGTGCCAGCGGCGAGGATCAGGACCTGATTGCGGGGTAGATCGCTGACCTCCTCCGGCGGGATCAGTAAGCTGTCGATGGGCGGAATCAGGCCCAGGGCCCGCGCGACTTCGGTGTGCTTGTTGACCGACATGCCGAGCAAGCAGACCTTGCGCCCCAGCTCTTTGGCGATTCGCAACACGGCTCTCAACCGAAACGCGTTCGAGGAGAACGTGGCGACGACGACCCGATTCGGCGATCGGGCAATCCAATGCTCGAGCGCCGCCTCGGCATCTCGCTCAATGCGGGCACGTCCCTCGACATCGGCCCCTGTCGAGTCACTCAGCAGGAGGCGCACACCTTGGCTCGCCACCTCTTCGAGGCGCGTCCGGTCGAAGTACTGCCCGTCGCAGGGGTCCGACTCGATTTTGAAGTCGCCGGTGTGGACGACGGTGCCCACTGGGGTATCCAGGATGAGCCCCGTGGCATCCGCGATCGAATGGTGAACCGAGAAGCGCTCGACCGAGATCGACCCGATCTGTTCGCGGCTTCCCGCTCGGCTGACTCGGAGGTCGACCTCCTTCAGCCGGTGCTCTGCCAGGCGATCCTCGATCAGAGCCGCGGCGTAGGGCGGAGCGTAGATCGGCACTCGCACCTTCTTGAGGAAGTAGGGAAGGGCACCGATGTGGTCCTCGTGACCGTGGGTGATGACGATGGCTCGCAGCTGGTCCCGCTGCGCATGGAGCCACTCGAAGTCCGGGTGGACCAGCTCGGCACCATCTTCATCGGTGAAACCGATCCCGCAGTCGATGGCGATCGTCGTATCGCCGCAGACCACGGCGGCGCAGTTCATTCCGACCTCGTTGAGGCCGCCAAGGGGGATGAAGCGAAGACTATCCGTCACAGAACTCTCGGCACCGGGGCTAAAGGCCCGGGGGACTTTGGTCAAGGCAGCGATTGCCCCGTTGACCCGCGCGATCCCGGCGTGCTACGCCCCGGACCGCACGAGTTCAATGCGCCGTTTCTTAGCGATTATTTGGGTAGTTTCCCTCGGGGCAACATCGGCTGCGGCGCAGGGGTCGTCCACCGACGATGCCACGACCGCCGGGGCACAGCGCAGCGCAGCCACCGCCGAGGAAGAGGCCATCTCCGAGGGCGAAGAAGCCTCTCCGGAGCCGACCAGGGAGGAAGACCTCCCGCCTCAATTGAGAGCGCCCAGCATGGAGGGCCTGCAGAACCCGGCCCCGCCCGCTCGCGACCCCAGCATCGATCAGGAGTTCGAGGGCGACTTCGACGAGGCGGATTTCGAGGACGAGGACGAGATGGCGGCCGACGACGCCAAGCTTCTCGGCATGGCCGAGCCGCCCGCGTCGGACCCGACTCTGGCATCGTGGACCAACCCGCGACCGGTGTTTTCGCTCAACGGGTACTTCCGAGTGCGAGGCGAGTACATGGACAACCTGTCGGTCCGACGGATTCCACTGGATCGCTTGAACGAGGACCCTTTTGCGCGATGGATCCCGGTCGACAACGCGCCCAGCAGTGGCCTAAACGGGGTGCTTCCACAAGGTGGTTGTACGGGTCCGCCGCAATCTCCGGCGAACCAGGACCAGCGGTGCGGCGGAAGCGCGACGTTGACCTTCGCGAACATGCGGCTTCGCATGCAACCGACAATTTCGCTCAGTGACAATATTCGGCTCCACATGATGGTGGACGTGTTCGACAATCTCATCTTGGGCTCGACCCCGGAGGTCAAGTCCGTCAATCAGTTTGGACAGATTTCAGGCCGCGCTCCCGGAGTACCCGTGGACAGCCTGACCCAAACGTTGCCTCCGCCGGAATCGTTCCGCAACACGGTGGGCGACAACATCTACTTCCGGCGCGTCTGGGGCGAGGTCACCAACAGCACTATCGGCCAGCTTCGCTTCGGCCGTATGGGCCACCAGTGGGGCCTCGGGATGCTCTGGAACGCGGGCGAGGGGACTAACAACCTCGACACTGCCCTCGACTCGGACTTCCAGTCCGAAATCGACCGCATTCAGCTCATTGGCAAGTTCAAGGGCATCTTCTTCGGAGTCTCGTGGGACTTCGCGAGTAAGGGCTACATCTACAACCCCATCGAGGACATCCAGAACATTCCGATCGACGCGACCCGGTTGGACGACACAAAGCAGTGGAGCTTCTTGCTCGCACGCCGCCTGGAACCGCTCAAGCAGCAGAAGCGCCTGGCGACCGGCAAGTGGGTGATCAACGGCGGTGCCTACTTCATCTATCGTACGCAGGACTTGTCGACCTCGACGGCTCCGTTGCTCGGTACGATCAGCGACATCGAGAACGCCTTCGTTCGCCGCGACGCGAAGGTCTACATGCCCGACGGCTGGCTGCAGGTCTTGTGGAAGGACCTGCGCCTCGAGATCGAGTTCGCCGGGATCTTCGGTCAGATCCAGAACATCTCGCCCGGAGAATTTCCGCCGGCTGCGGAGGGGGCAAAGTTCAAGCTACGCCAGTGGGGTCTCGCGTTCGAGGGCGAGTACCGCTTCCTCAAGAAGAAGCTCGGCGTCTTTCTCAAGGGTGGCATGGCTTCGGGTGATCCCGACGTCGTCGGACTCTCGCAGTACGAGGACCTCGCGACCCAGCCCGTTGGCCAGAAGACCGTGTCGAACTTCTCGTTCCACCCAGACTACCGCATCGACTTGATCCTGTGGCGCCGTATCATGGGGCGAATCGCCGGCGCGTACTATCTGGCGCCGGCTGTCAGCTACGACATCATTCGCAGCGATTTCGGGCGCGTTCTGGGCGCGAGATTCGACTTCATTTACAGCCGTGCGATGTACCAGCAGCAGGCCTACGCATCCGAGCCCAACCTGGGCGCAGAGCTGGACCTGTCGATCTACTACCGGACGGAGGACGGGCCGAGCTTCAAAGATGGCTTCTACGCAGCGGCCCAGTTCGGCATCCTGTTCCCGCTCAATGGCCTCAATTACCTCGAGGTCGACGGCATTCGAGAGCCTGGGACCGAGGGCCTGAGCACCAGCCGAGCGATGACTCTCAGGCTGATCCTCGGCATTCAATTCTAGAGCGCGGATCTTTTCACCTGTGGTCGGCTTACCTCCGCACTCTATAGTGCTACTGCTGGAGGAGGGATTCGGCTCTGGCGGCGACGCGCCACTGCCTGCAACCTTCGGCCAGGGCGATGCCTCGTAGCTCGCTGAGGGCCCGCTGCAGCTCGTCGTTGACGATCATGTAGTCGAAGAACGGGTAGTGGCCGATCTCCTCGCGCGCCTTGTCGAACCGGCGCTGGCGCGACTCGGCGTCGTCCGAGCCACGTCCGTCTAGCCGGCGGCGAAGCTCATCCATCGAAGGAGGCAAGATGAAGACGCCGATCGCGTGAGGGAACTTCTCCTTGATCTGGCGAGCACCCTGGTAGTCCACGTCGAACAGCACGCCGCTCTTGCCTCCGGCCCGGGCGAGGTCGATCTCGGCGACGCTCGTTCCGTACAGGTTGCCGTGCACCTCGGCCCATTCCGCGAATCCGTTCTCAGCCATGATGTCGCGGAACGTTTTCTCGTCGACGAAGTGATAGTCCTGGCCGTCGACCTCGTTCGCGCGAGGTAGGCGCGTCGTGTGCGAGACGCTGAACCGGAACTCCGAAAACTCTTGGAGCAGCCGCCGGGTCAGTGTCGTCTTCCCGGCCCCCGACGGTGAGCTGATGATCAACAGGATGAGATCTGGATCGGTCGGTGCCGAGACACTCATTCAACTACCCCTCCGATGCGAGCACTACCGCGCCGAAGCAGTCCGTTACAGGACATTCTGCGCTTGTTCCCTCATTTGCTCGACGCAGGCCTTCAGCGCGATGACGTGCGTGATCATTGCTCCGTCCTGGACCTTGGAGCCGATCGTGTTGGCCTCGCGAGCCATCTCCTGGAGCAGGAAGTCGATGCGCTTCCCGACTGGTGCGCTCGAATTCTCGATCAGTTCGAGCATTTGATCACGGTGACTATCGAGGCGTACGAGCTCTTCCGCCACGTCGGATCGGTCGGCGAGCACCGCGATCTCTTGCTCGAGACGCGAGGGCTCGAGCTCGGCGTCGACGCCCGCAAGGAGCGCATCCAGGCGATCGCGAAGCCGGGTTCTTCGTCCTTCGAGCATCTCAGGAACCGCGACTTTCAGGGCCCCGACGCTCGCGCCGAGCTCGGACAGCCGGCTGGCGAGCTCCGCACCGAGGGCGGCCCCTTCCTTGTTGCGCATCGACACCACCGCACTGCAGGCTTCCTCGGCCGCTTGTTCGAGCGCGCGGTCGAGCGCCTCTTCGTCGATGCTGCGATTGACCACGAACAGGTCGGGGACCGAAGAGAGGAGGGCGAGAGGCACTGGCTCCTCGGGATTCAACGCGTCCCGTACCGCAGCAAGCTCGCCATACACGGCGCGGGCTCGATCGAGGTCCAGCGTCGACTGCGGAAGGGTCTGGCCCTCGAACCGCGCGGTCACATCTACTCGCCCTCGCTCGAGACGTGCCCGAATCACGCGCTCTACCGTCGGCGTACGACCCTGAATGCGCGAGGGCAGACGCACACGCACATCGAGAAAGCGATGGTTGACCGTGCGAAGGTCGAGCACGACGTGTCCTTCGCCGAGCGGTGCTCGCCCGCTTCCGTATCCGGTCATGCTCTGCATCGGACGCCTACTCGAGCCCGCGCTTGTGCTTGATCTGATCCATCACCTTGGCGTACTCGACCTCGAACGCGCTGGTGCCCTCTTGGAGGTTTTTGATCTTCGAACGCACCTCGGCATCGAGCCCCGTTTCGACTTCCATGTGCCGTCGCAGAATCGGGGTCATCTTCTTTCGAAGCGTTGCGTCGTCCGCGTAAATCTCGATGACGTTGGCGCTGTGGAACAGCATGTTGAGCAACTGGTCGACCAGGTAGGGCAGAACCTCGTCCTGTTGCGGGAAGCCCATCTCCTTGGCGAGGCGTTGCCGCATCCGCCCAAGCTTGGAATAGCCGAGCCCCTCGCGCTCCATGCGGTCCTTGGCTTCGTCGATCATCTGGCGCTCCCGCCGGATGTACTCTTTGAGCACCGCCTCGAGATCGAGCCTGACCTCGGCCACTTCTTCGACTTCGATGTCCTCTTGTGCGGTGAGGTCGCGCACCAGGTCATCGACGATCGGGCCAATTTTTCCTGAATAAAGTCGCATATTTACTGTGTCGGCCCTCGACCCGGAGCGACTCCCTTCCGAATGCGGCGACACTAGCTAAGCCGGCCCTTTTGGTCAATACGAACGAGAAAATGTGATTTTGAATGATTTTGTGAAAATGCGTCTTGACGGTAATCCTGTATTCATGCACCATACCGTTAAGGCTGTAAGTATGGATTCTAACGCTCCTGCACTTCAAAACGGCTCCGGCGCACGACGACTGCGCACCACGGAAGAACGCCGCTCGAGAATTCTCACCCGTTGTAGGGTTTTCGAGGCGCTGACTGCAGAGTTCCGGGAGCGCGTCCTAGAGGGAAGCGCGCTGGTCGACGCCGATCGTCGCGAATCCCTTTGCATGCCCAGCGACCCCGCGATCTTCGTGATCGGAAGCGGTCGCGTTCGGCGGGTTCGCCGCACACCGGAACGAGAACTGACGCTCGGCTACTACGGCCCCGGAGATCTGATCGGCGAAATGTCGCTGGTCGACCCGGAAGCGCGCCTCGAAACGGTGGTTTTGGATTATGTGGAAGCGCTACGCATTCCGCCTCGCCTCATCAAAATGGTGATGGGTGAGGACCTGGAATTCGCTTCCGCTATGCATCGGTTAATGGGGGAACGCCGCCTGCTCGCAGAACGGCGAATCGATGCACTGCTCACGCGAAGCGTAGAATCGCGTGTTGCAGAATTTCTACTCGATGCGTCCTCGAGGCACGGGATTCCCGATTCAAGGGGGATCTTGGTGGGTGTGAAGTTCACCCATCAGGAGATAGCGAGCTACGTAGGCTCGACTCGGGAAACCGTCACATTGGTGCTCGGCGCCTTCAAAAGGGCAGGCGTGATCGCAACCGATCACCGCCGCGTCGTCATCAAAAACATCGCAGGATTGCGCAAGAGGGTCTAACAAAAAAGGGGAGCGTCCGAACGGCGCGGCCTGGGGGGGCCGCCGCCGGGCGGACGGTTTTTTTAACCGGGGCCGGTTCCGGCCTTACAGCAGGTCGTCTTCGGCGTTTAGCTTCTTTTCCATACGCCCGATCAGCCCGCTCCAACCCTCGTCGTTGATCACCCTGCGGAACTGGCGCTTGTAGTTCTTCACAAGGCTTACCTCGTCGGTGAAGATGTCGAAGACCTTCCAGTCCTTGTCGGCCGGGCTCATACTGTAGTCGATGGTGATTGGGGGTTGGCGCTTCTTCGTGATCGATCTGGCCGAGGACTTCACTTTGACGCCGGTTTCGATCGGCTCCGTGCCCACCCACTTCACTTTGTACTGGAGAGTCGACTCCATGTTGCGTTGGTACTGCCGCTCGACGAGCTGGCGGAGGAGGCTGACGAAATGGTCGCGCTCCCGGGGAGCGCGCTTGGCCCACTCCTTGTCGAGGGAGAGCTTCGCCAGGCGGTGGTAGTCGAGGAACTCGCCCAGCAGCACGGTGAGCGCCTCGGCGCGCTTCGGCGTGTCGGGCTTTCGCAGCACCCGGCGCACCTTGTTGTGCTTGGTGCGAATGAAAGTCTCGGCCTTTTCCGCTTCGGCCGTGGTGACCGCGACCTCGGTTGTGGCCGCCGGGTCGCGCTCTGCGAATGCGTGCGAAGAGAGAAGAAGGCAAGTAATGAGAAGAGTTGGAATTATTGATGAACGAGCCATGATTTCCTTGTAGACGAGCATAGCAGGCCGTTTATTCCTCGCAGTCCAACGGGCGCCAGCCCTTTGGTGCGAGCAGCGGCATGTTTGTAGCTTTCTCGAGGCCAGCAATCGCAAGGTTGTACTCGGCCGTGGCCATGAGGCGTTTCGAGCGGGCGCTGAAGTACGCTTGGATCGAGTCGACCAGCTCCATTGCGGTCGTCGTTCCAACTTCGTAACCCTGGCCTGCAGACACGAACCACTTTCGGGTTTCTTTCTCGGAGCGGGTCCAGCTGCCGAGTCGTCGCTTGGCGTCCTGCAGCTCCTCATAGAGTGCGATCACTTCGATCTCGATCCCTTGCTGGGCTTCTTCGGTCTTGGCCTTCAGCGACTTGATCTCGGCCTTGGCCGCCTTCACGCGCGCATGTGTCCCGCCAAAGTCGAGCTTCCACTGAGCGAGCACGCCCGCATACGCGCCGGCGAAGTTGCCTCGGTCGATGACGAACGGGTTTTGGATGTCGGTGATGCCTGGTGTCCTCGCGAAGCTCGCACGAAGCGCAAGGATGATGTCGGGAAGGTACCCTGCACGTTTGACCGTGAGGTTGGCGGCGGTTGCGGACTGCGCAGCTTCGAGTTGGAAAAGCTCTGGGCGATTCCCCAGGGCACGGTCGACGTGCTCGCTGAGCTCGATGACCTCGCTCTGCACCGCTTCGAGTGGGCATTCCGGAACGATGGCAGGCCTGAGGCCAGAAAGGATTTCGAGGGCGGCTCGGGCTGAGGCTTCGAGCCTTAGAGCCTCCGACTCGCGCGACTCGATTTCAGACAAGGCCGACACGAGGCGCCAGTAGTCGGTTTGCTTCACGCGTGGGTCGTCTGCTTTGAGCCGCGCGTCGAGCTTGTCCACCGCCGTCCTCAACTTGTCTTTGCCCTCCGAGATCATCGCCTGCAGGTCGAGGGAGAGTTGCGTGCCGAAGTAGGCGCGGCGAACGTCGAAGACGACTCGCGCCAAGGTCCGGTCTCGTTCCTGCTCGGATACCCTGATACCCGCGGTGGCGGCCTTCTTGCCAGCGCGATACTTGCCGAAGGTGTAAATCGGGATCCCGCCTTCGATGCCGACCTCGCCGCCGGGACCCCAACGATTGGACCACGGGATCTGTGGATCAGGGCTGAAGATTGTGGTGCCGCGAGCACCAGGTGCCACGAAGAAGGTGGCCCGACCTTGGAACTGCATGAACGGCGAAATCTTCGCTTCGCTCAGACGCGCTTGCGCCGCGTCGATGTCCGCGGCCGCTGCCTTGAGTCCCGGATACCGGAGGACTGCGGCCTGCGTGTACTCGTCAACATGGTACGCCCGGCCGACCACGGGTTCTTCAGGCGAAGGC
Source organism: Deltaproteobacteria bacterium (assembly GCA_041821485.1). GTDB lineage: Bacteria > Myxococcota_A > Polyangia > Polyangiales > Houyiibacteriaceae > SG8-38. Next base: position 646 of record JBGUEF010000030.1, on the reverse strand, counting down.
TCCGCCTCGTTGGCGCCTGCCTCCTCGGCGATCACATGCGCTGCGATGCCGAGCATCGACAGCGCCATGATCCCTAGCGCCCAGATCCTGACCATGGGCTTTTGTAGCTGGAAATGGGCCGTTGAGCCACGAATGCGCGGCTACTTCGACTTCTTGGCGCCGCTACCGCCGCTCTGTTTGGCCTGCTTATTGTAGCGCTGGATCAGTACGTCGGTGAGATCCAAGTTCGACGGAACCCAGACGACACCGCCTTCGTTGGCTTCGATGATCATCGTGTAGCCCTCGGTCTGGCCGATGCGACGGAGGATGCCCTGCATCTTCTCGAGGATCTTCTGGGTGAGCTCGGCTTCCTTGGTGGAGAGCTCCTGCTGGTACTGCACGTACTCGTTCTGCAGCGCCATCAAGTCCGCCTGGTACTTCTCGACCTTCTTCTGGAATGCGTCCTTGCTGAGGACGTCTTGCTGCCGCTCGAGGCTCTCTTTTTGAGTTTTGAGGCTTTCCTGCGCTGCGTTGAGCGACTGCTGGCGTTCGTCGAAGACTTTCTTCAGTCGCCGCTTGGCCTGTCGGCCGTCCTCGGTTTCGTTGATGGCGCGCTGAAGGTCGACCACGCCAATCTTGACCTGCGCGTCCGCGGTGGACGCCGATC
>JBGUEF010000029.1:0-18094 GCA_041821485.1 Deltaproteobacteria bacterium | reverse complement strand
GCACTGACGCTGACGCTGACGCTGACACTGGCACTCAGAATTAACCCTTTCAAAAAGGGGTCTGACCCCTTTTTCGTGCTAGCGCCTGCGATGATTGATCTGTTGCGCACGGGTTTCGGGGGCACTCCCCGCCTTCTTCTCGCCCATGGCGCTGGCGCCCCGATGGACTCCCCGTTCATGAACGCGATCGCCGACTCGGTCGCAGCGGCCGGGATCGAAGTCATCCGGTTTGAGTTCGAGTACATGGCCAAACGGCGGGAAGACGGGACGCGTCGAGGTCCTGATCGCGCGCCCAAGCTCATCGCCCGTTTCAAAGAGGTGCTCAGCCTCGTCGGCCCAGCCGCGGAAGTCGTCATCGGCGGTAAGTCGATGGGGGGGCGAATCGCGTCCATGATCGCTGACGAAGTCGGCGCTGCCGGCGTCGTCTGCCTCGGGTACCCGTTTCACCCACCAGGGAAACCCGAGCGGCTCCGGACGGCGCACCTCGAAACGCTGAAGACCCCTACCCTGATCGTCCAGGGCACGCGGGACCGGCTCGGCAGCGAGGAAGAGGTTGCGGCCTATACGCTTTCCCCTTCGATCGAGCTCGCATGGATGGCGGATGGAGACCACTCGTTCAAGCCGCGGAAGAAAAGCGGAAGGACAGCCGAGCAGAATCTAGAGGCCGCAGCCGATGCCGTGATCCGGGTCATCCGGCGCCTCGGGTGAGGTGGACCACGTCTTTGAAGCTCGTTTCGGAAGGCACGTCCTCGGCAAACCAGTACTGGTCCACGCGGCCAGGGCTCACGGCGGCGATGGTGGACGAAACGGTTCCGTACACCGGGGTCCTCACGTAAATCGCCTGGAGGTACCGCGCGACCTCCTGGTCGAACGGCGCGCCGGGCGGCACAGGGGGAACCTCCGAAGGGCTGGGGAGGGAGCCATCCGCAAGCACATCGACGAGCTGCGATTTGAGCTGCGACCAGGTGGAGGCGGGAAGCGACATGACTCGTTCGCGCGCCCTGTCGGCCTTTGGAAAGTCGGGGGAGCCGAGGCGGTCGTTGCAAAGTACGTGGACACCCTCCCCCAACATCTCGAGCTCGACCGCGGGTGCATCTCGCCTCCCATATGCGGCGAACACCTGCTCGCCGTCGCCGAAGACGAGATTGAAGTCGTTGTAGCTCGCTGGATCGACTCGGCCGAGATAGTCGGTCAGCCGGTCGATCGACCCCTCTGCAAGGGCATCGAGCACGAGCCCGCCGCGCGAGCGAAGCGAATCATCCCGCGTCCCGAAGCTACGCTGATTGGTGAGCCCGACGAAGAGCCCATCAGGCGTGAGGCCAAACCAGGTCCCACCTTCCCGCTCGTCGCGCCCTCCCACGACGACCGGCTCCACTCGCAGCACCATGGGCCCGGTCGCCGCGCGGTCGTAGAACTCGTCACGGTTCGATGCGACGATGGTGGAGCACCAGTCGTCCATCCGGTGGCGAACGATGATCGTGCACATCGGTCAAGTCCTCCGCTTTGCGATCGCAAGCCGCTCAGACAGAAAGCTGCGAGATGGTTGAGCGATCGAGCCCGTGAGCTGCTGCCACCCTCGCGCGTCCTCGTCATACACGACATCCCACGCGGGCGCGATGGTGGACGCGAGCTCGTGGGGCTCGAGGGCAGCCTTGAGTGGCTCGCCTGCCGCCGCGAACAACGCGGGGATCGCCGCGCGCCCAGCGGCGCCGAAAGGAAACACGCCGGGCACCCGATAGGTCATCGCAAGCTCGCTCCCCGCGGCGGCGAGAGAAGCCAGTTGTTCGAGCGTGTCGTGGATGACCTCTAGGGGCAGGTACATCGCCACGCCTTCCCAAATCCAGACACTCGGCTCATCGGCACGAAACCCTGCGCTCATGAGGCCATCGGAAAACTGCTCCTTCTCGAAATCCACAGCCACATATCGAACATCGGCGGGGGGCGTCATGCCCCGCATGCGGCCCTGCTTGTATCGCTGGGTGGCAGGGTGATCGACCTCGAACACGGTCGCGTTCTTCAGCGCCGCGAGCCGCCAGGCGCGCGCATCGAGCCCCGCTCCGAGAATGACGAGCTGGTCGATCCCCGCTCGCAGAGCTCCGGCGAGGTGCGTATCGATCGCCATCGTCCTGAGCACCATGTGGTCGATGAACCCGAACGTCGTTGCGCGCACGGCGTTGCGATACAAACCCGCCGCGCCGCCAAGCGCGCTCGGGGCTTCCGTGAGACGCGCCAGCCAAGGCGGCAACAGCTCCCGGGCGAGCGGGTCGAGCTCCTGGTCGTCGACCCCGAGGCCACGGGCAAACGAGACCAAGAACGAGGTCCCACTCGGCAAGCCGTCGCGCATCGTTCAATCCCAGGCCGAGATCAAGGCCGGGCTGCTCCCGTCCGCGAGGGCGCGCACGCTCGTCGCATCAGCAGCAGTTCCCCGTTCGGTTTCCAAGTGGTGCACCAACACGACGGCGCCCGTACCGATTGCGCCGACTCGCTTGGTCCGAACCGTCACCCGCTCGCCAGGCAACACCGAGAGGCGAAAAGTCACCTGTTCGGCGATGGGCCGAAGCAGCACGGGGTCGAGGCCCGAAGCAACCATTCGCCGGCTCGTCGCCTCATCACACCAGTCGATGTACGCGGGGTGGTTGGCGTGCGCGAGCGGGTCAGACCAGGTCTGCCACATATCGAACACGAACTCGTCCTCGGCCCCAGGCAGCGCTTCGAACTTGGGCATATTCACAGATGGCTCGACATCGGTTTCGGGAAACGCGGCCGCTAGCTCGAACGAGCCTTGCTTGGGTTTGAGAGTGTCGCCGTCAACGTGAACCCACTCTTGGGTGGCGGCGGCGATCTGCTTCCCGCCCGTTCGAACACGCAGTTCGCGCGTACTGAGTGTTCGGCGCCTAAACCGGGAGACCCAAGTCTTCGCCGTGAGCGCGGTGCCGTAGGGCGTTTCTGACTCGTGTACGACTGTCATTTTGTAGACGATGAACGCGACCTTCTCGGCGCGGAAACGCAACGGCGGCCAACCCGAGTTGATCGAGGCAAGCGTCGCCGCATCTTGGCACAGGCGCCAGATGTCTCCCGCCCGGGGAACCTCGAGCGCCGTGAATGCGTTGCGAGGTAGGGTTAGGGGGAATTCCCAAACCGCGTTCGTCACCGGCTTCAGATAGCATCTCCGGGCGTTTGTGCGACCGCCCGACTCAGTCTGTGGCGCCTGGCCGTTCTTGACGGCACCACTCGCTCCACGATCCAACATAGAGCTGTGCGCCCGAGAGGCCACATGCCTCCATCGCCAAGAGGAGATGACAAGCGGTGACGCCAGAACCGCAGTAGCAAATCACGTGTTCCGGCGGTACGTCGCCGAGGATCTGTACATAACGCTCTCGAAGTGTCGCTCGCGAGTGGAACATACCGTCACCGTCGAGCTGTGATTGCCAATAGAGATTGTGCGCCCCTGTGATATGCCCTGCTACCGGATCGAGAGGCTCGATCTTTCCCTCGTAGCGCTCCGGAGCGCGGGCATCGATTACACGCCAACTCGGATCGCTGCGAACACGTTCGACGAACCCAGCGTCGATAGCCGGCCAATGATCAACCTCGCACGGATACGGCCGCGCGGGATTCGCGCTCGACTCGCCCGCTTCGGACGGGACGCCTGCCGCGTGCAAGGCTTTCCAACCCCCATCGACAACCGCCAAGGACTCGTGACCGATCGCGCGGAGCATCCACCAAACCCGAGCCGCCGCCATTCCACCGCCTGCAGCGTCGTAGACGACGATCGGAGTCGAAGGGGTCGCGCCCCAGTTGCCGAGACGCGCAAGCCACACGTCGAGGGGCGGAAGCGGGTGCCGACCTCCGCTGGTCGGGTCCCCGAGCTCAGACAGGTCGGTTTCGAGATTGACGTAAATCGCCCCGTACACATGAGCCCTCTCGTAGGCCGATTGCGCCTCGGGCCCCGCTCGGGCGTCCAAGAAGATCGCGTTGCCGAGCAGAGGAATGGCCTCGATGGCCGTGATGAGAGGGCTCGAAATCATTGGGTTCGCACACTCTAGCCCACAATTTGAGTCCAGTGTCTAGTCACACTTGACACTCTCACCGGGCGTCGGCATTCTGTCGTTCATGGAGGGAACTCGCCGCATTGCCGAGAAGGTGCGCACAGCTCAGCGCGATCTACGAATGCTGCGCGATCGCTTGATCCTCGGGAAGACCCCTCCTCCCCTGATCGACCGTCCACGGCCGAACGCCGGGGCCGTGGTGTCACTGCCCGCCGAGACGCCGATCATGACTCGAGCGGTGAAGGTGACGCAGGTCGTTCGCGAAACCGAGAACGCGGTTTCGATCTACCTGACCGAGGCAGACGGGTCCGCGCTCGAGTTTCGCGCCGGCCAGTTCCTGAGCGTCGACGTTGCGATCGACGGGGAACAGCTGCGACGCGCCTACTCCTTAGCGAGCGCATGCCTCCCCGACGTACCGGTGCACGTAACGGTCAAGCGCATCGAAAACGGGCGCGTGAGCAACCACCTGATTGACACCGTCCAGGAAGGCGATGAGCTCGCGGTCTTGGGTCCCTCCGGGAACTTCACCGTCGAGCCGCAGACGGGCAACGAACGGCACCTCGTGATGATCGCCGGAGGAAGCGGCATCACGCCGATCATGAGCATTGTGGAAACCGTGCTCCGGTCGGAGGAGCGCAGCCGACTAACTCTGATTTACGGCAACCGCAGCTTGGACGATGTGATCTTCAGGGATCGGCTGGCGGCGCTTGACGAGGAGTTTGGCGAACGCTTGCGGGTGGATCATGTCCTCGAGCGCCCCCCTGAGGGCTGGTCGGCTGGCGAAGGCTTACTCACCGGCGACGTGCTCGACGCGCGCCTCGAGGCGTTGGGCATCCAAGACGATGGACATATCCGCTATTTCGTCTGCGGACCTACGCCCATGATGGAAGCGGCGCACGAAGCTCTCCGGGAGCGCGGGGTGAACGCCGATCGGATCGCCGAAGAACGCTTCTCGAGCCACGAGATGCGCTCTGGCACCATCGGCAGCGACCAGACTGAGCTCGTCGTTGTGTCCAAGGCGGGGCATGACCGCGGCATTCGAGTCGAACCGGGGCAGACGATCCTCGAAGCAGCGCTCGCGGCCGGCATCGACATGCCTTTTTCGTGCGCCATGGGCGGCTGCGGAGCCTGTCGTGTACGACGCGCGGACGGCGAAGTCCGAATGGAAGAGCCGAACTGCCTCAGCCGCGCGGAGCGGGAACAAGGTTACGTGCTGACCTGTGTCGGCCGTCCGATGACGCAAAGCAAGATCGAGGTGGAGGGAGCATGACGGCGACCTCGCAGGCCGTGGGCCTCGATGAGGACCGTTGGTGCTATCGAATGAAGGATCTGTGCGAGGCCACGGGTCTGCCGCGCCAGGCGATTCACTTCTACATTCAGCAGGGGCTACTCCCTGCCGGGCGCAAGACTGGCCGCAACATGGCCTGGTACACCGAAGAGCACCTCGAGCGGCTGCATCTCGTCAAGAAGCTCCAGCATGAACGATTTCTTCCGCTGAAAGCGATCAAGGCACTGTTCGACGGCGAAGACGGCGTGTTCTCACCGCGCCAGCACGCGTTTCTCGCCGGCGTCAAGGAGCGCCTCGTCGAATCGCTCAAGACGAGCGAAGACCGAAGTCCGACGCTCACGGCAGGAGAGATCGCTCAGCAAACCGGCGTCGACGCGGAAGACGTGGAGCGCGCGTTCGAGCTCGGCCTAGTGGGCGGCGCCCAATCGAATGGCTCGATTCGGATCGCCGCGGCTGACGTGTGGATCTTCGAAGTCTTCGGCAAAATCCGTGCTCTTGGCTTCACGCCAGACCTCGGCTTTGGCGTCGAGGACATGGCGCTCTATCAGGACGCGATCTCCGATCTCCTCAACGAGGAGGTGCGCCTGGTTTCTTCCCGGCTTTCGGAGCTGCCTCCCGAGAAGGTCGCTCTCATGATCGAGGAGGTCGTGCCCATCCTCGATCGCTACATCATGCGTCTACATTCGACTAAGATTCGAGAATTCTTCGCCAACGTGCTCTAAGGAAAGAACTGGCCATGCTCAGCGACAAAGTCCTCGACAACCTGCCCCACGAGATTCGCCGGCGCCTCGAGCCGTACGTCGAAGCGGTTCAACTGATGACAGCCACCAACAACGCCAAGGTGCTGCGCTCGATGGGGCCGTCCGGGGTGCGGGGCTTGATCCTTCAGCGAGGCAAGCAAGGCGTCCCCACGCTGATGCCCTCGCATCACAAGGTGCACTTCGATTGGACGTATCCGAACGATCAACCGGAAATGCGCAAGCTCTACACGCGGGCGAAAGAGCAGCAGTGGAACGGCGACGACCTTCCCTGGCACATCGATGTCGACCCTGAGAACCCCGAGAAGCAGATCCTATCGCAGGAGTTCATGGACTTCGATTCCCTCCGTTCCGCGGGCATCCGGTTGACCGACCTCGAGGAGCGACGCCTCAACTCGAGCATGGCGTCCTGGATGCTGAGCCAGTTCCTGCACGGCGAGCAGGGTGCGCTCTTTGCTGCTGCGCAGGTGACGGAAGCCGTGCAGTTCTTCGATGGCAAGCTCTACGGATCGACGCAGGTCGTCGACGAAGGCCGTCACGTCGAGGTGTTCCATCGCTACCTCGATACGAAGATGAACAAGCTCTATCAAATCAACGACAACCTCTTCGTCATCATCGATGCCCTCATCCAGGATTCACGATGGGACGTGAAGTTCCTCGGGATGCAGATCATGGTCGAAGGCCTGGCCCTCGGCGCGTTTGGCACGATGTATCAAATGACGAAGGAACCGCTCCTGAAGGAGCTCCTCAAGATGGTCATCCAAGACGAGGCACGGCACGTGCACTACGGCGTGCTCGCTCTTCGCGACCATTTCCGAAACGCGCTCAGCGAAAGCGAGCGACGGGAGCGCGAGGACTGGGCCTTCGAGGTGGCTCTCCTGATGCGCAACCGATTCCTGGCCTTCGAAGTGTACGAGGAGTGGTTCGAGCACAAGCTGACCCGCAAGGAATGGGCGGAATTCGTCACCGCCTCCCCGGGATTCGCACTGTTCCGGCAGGTGATGTTCAAGCGCCTCGTCCCCAACCTCCGCGAGATCGGTTTGATGACCGACCGTATCAAGCCGCACTACGACCGGGCCGGCCTAATGGAGTACTTCGGCGGCCAGTCGGCGAGTCAGCTGACCGGCGACCAAATGATTGCCGATCTCGACGCGGCCTGAGCCGTACGCTCAGGATTCGGCGACGACGACCAGCAAGGCGTCAGCGTCGACCTGATCTCCGGCGGTGACAAGGATCTGACCCACGGTGCCGTCTTGCGGCGCGGTCACGGAGTGCTCCATCTTCATCGCCTCCATGATCATGAGTACTTGCCCGGCCTTCACGGTGTCGCCTTCTGTGACACGCAGCTCGATGACCTTGCCGGGCATCGGCGCCACACATCCACCCGCCGGAATCGCTTGCGTCTTGTCCGGGAAGCGAGGCTTGCGCAGGAGGTCAATGCTGAAATCAGAGCTGTGGACGAACGTCCGGTCCCCGTCGAAACTGATACGCGCGGGCCAGCGGCGGGCACCCTCTTCGAAGATCAGTTGCGGCGGCTCCCAGGAAACCACCCGGACCGCACGCGCTTCGGCTCCGGTCCAAACCGTAAACCGGTCATCACCAAGGTGGCGGTAGTCCACGAGGACCTCCCCTCCTCTCACTTCGTATTCGACCGACTGCGGCGTGTGGTAGTTGTTTCGCCACCCCGATGGGACGTCGGGCACGAGCACCCTCGTGCGGTCGCGCCGTTGCTGATCCGCAAGCGCCGCCGCCATCGCCGCTCGTTGGACGTCAGCTTCGGAAGCGCCATCGCCGAGCTCGTCTTGCAGGTGCCGATCGATGAAATGCGTGTCGATGTCGCCCGCAATGAAGGCGGGGTGATCGAGGACCCGGAGCAAGAACTCGCGGTTGGTGGTCACGCCTTGCACACTCAGCGAACGGAGCGCGCGCCGCATCCGCTGAAGCGCCAGCGGCCGGCTCTCGCCATGGGTGATGATCTTGGCGAGCATAGGGTCGTAGTGGATTCCGACCTCGCTGCCCGACTCGACGCCGCTGTCGACCCGCAGGCCCTCCGCAGGCGGCAGGTCCCAATCGATGATCTTCCCGCTCTGCGGAAGGAAACCAGCAGCCGGGTCTTCGGCATAGAGACGAACCTCGACGGCAGCGCCTTCGAATCGAACGGTGTCTTGTGAGATGCGAAGCGGCTCCCCTTGTGCGATCAAGATCTGCTCTTCCACCAGGTCCAGCCCCGTAACGCATTCGGTGACTGGATGCTCGACCTGGAGGCGCGTGTTGACCTCGAGGAAGTAGAAGCTCCGATCGGGCGCGAGAATGAACTCGACCGTGCCGGCGTTCTGATAACCGATCGCCTTGCCGCACAGGACCGCGGCTTCGCCCATCTGGGTCCGAAGCGCAGCATCGAGCGCGGGCGATGGCGTCTCCTCGATGATCTTCTGGTGTCGTCGTTGGATCGAGCACTCGCGCTCATTGAGGTGAATCAGGCTTCCGTGGCTATCGCCAAGAATCTGGATCTCGACGTGACGCGGGTCGTCGATGTATTTCTCGACGAGCAAGGTCCCGTCGCCGAAGGAGCTCTGACCCTCACGCGCGGCGGATGCGATCGCGTCTGGGAGCTCGGCCTTCTGCCGGACGAGCTTCATACCCTTCCCGCCACCACCGGCGCTTGCTTTGAGCAGCACGGGAAAGCCGACCTCGATCGCCTCTTTCGCGAGCACCTTTGGGTCTTGGTTCGACCCGTCGTAGCCGGGAATCACGGGAACACCGGCCTTTGCGACCAGTGCCTTGGCTTCGCGCTTGGACCCCATCGACCGAATCGCGTCCGGCGTCGGCCCGATGAAGATCACGCCAGCCCCGCCGCAGGCCTCCGCGAACTCTGCGTTCTCGGCCAGGAAGCCGTACCCAGGATGGATCGCGTCGGCGCGGGTCAGAGCGGCGGCTTCGAGGATCTTGTCGATGCGCAAATAGCTTTCGCTGCTCGAGGCCGGGCCGAGGAGGACCGCTTCATCCGCCTCGGCAACGAACGGCATCTCCGCATCCGCATCGGAGTAGACCGCTACGGTCGCGATTCCCATCTTGCGGCACGTCCGCATGATCCTGCGAGCGATTTCGCCCCGGTTGGCAACGAGGATTTTTTGAATCGTAGTGCTCAACGCTCGCATGCTCCCTAGTGACGAAAAACGCCCCATGAGGTGGTCCCTTCCACGGGAGCGTTGTACGCGGTGGATAGGCAAATGGCGATGGTCGTGCGCGTGTCGCGCGGATCAATGATGCCATCGTCCCAGAGGCGGGCGGTCGCATAGAGCGCAGTCGACTGATCCTCGATCTGCTTCTCGGTCATCATCTTGGCGACCTCGAGCATCTTCTCATCGACCTCGATGCCCTTCTTTCTGGCGGCGTCGCGCTGAATGATGTCGAGCACCCCGGCTAGCTGCTTGCCGCCCATGACGGCGATCTTGTGGTTGGGCCAGGTGAAGAGAAAGCGCGGACGGTAGGACCGGCCCATCATCGCGTAGTTGCCCGCACCGTAGCTCGACCCGGTCATGATGGTGATAGCCGGCACCGTGCTGTTGGAGACGGCGTTGATCATCTTGGCGCCGTGCTTGATGATCCCGTTCTGCTCGTACTGCTTGCCGACCATGAAGCCCGTGGTGTTTTGCAGGAACACCAGCGGAACGTTGCTGCTGTTGCAGAGCTGGATGAACTGGGCGCCCTTGTTGGCGCTGTCACTGAAGATCGTCCCGTTGTTGGCGACGATGCCTACCGGGAAGCCATGGATGTGCGCCCAGCCGCAAAGCATCGTTTTGCCGTAAAGCGGCTTGAATTCGCTGAAGCGGGAGCCGTCGACGATCCGGGCGATCACCTCGCGTTGGTCGAACGGGACGCGCACGTCGGCCGATGCGATTCCCAAGAGCTCCTCAGGGTCGTAGAGCGGGGCTTCCACGGGGCGGGGCCGAAGCCTCCCACGCTTTTCCCACTCGAGATGCGCGACGATCTCGCGCCCGAGGCGAATTGCGTCCATCTCGTCCTCGGCGAGGTAGTCCGACACGCCGCTGATCGAAGAGTGCATCTCGGCGCCGCCCAGCTCTTCGTGGTCCGTCTCTTCGCCGGTCGCCATTTTCACCAGCGGTGGGCCCGCAAGATAGACCTGAGCCTGCTCTTTCACCATCACCACGTAATCGCTCATGCCGGGCATGTACGCGCCACCCGCCGTCGAACTTCCGAAGACGAGGCAGATGGTGGGAATCTTGTGTTCCGAGCGCTGCGTGAGATGACGAAACCCGGCGCCGCCGGGAACGAAGATCTGGTCCTGTTTCGGCAAGTCGGCGCCAGCAGATTCGATGCAGCTGATCCCCGGCAAACGATTCTGCTCGCAGATCTCGGCAAGCCTGCCGGTCTTCAACATGCTGGTCGGGCTAATTGCACCGCCCTTCACCGTCGCCTCGCTCGCGAGCAGACAGCACTCGACACCGCTGACGACGCCGACACCACCGACGACCGACGTGCCGGAGGTCTCCCCTTTCATCCCGTGACCTGCAAGCGCCCCGATCTCCATGAAGAAGCTGTCGCGGTCGAGGAGCATCTCGATGCGCTGACGCGGCAAGATGCGGCCACGCGCGAGATGTCGGCTCACGTACTTCTCGCCGCCACCCGCATTGGCTTTCGCGAGCGCGTCGCTGACTTCTTGGAGCGCCCCGAGATTGCCCTCGCGATTGACCTCATACGTCTCGGACTTCGTATCGGCCTTCGAACGCAGGACAGGATAACGCTGTTCCGACATGCCCAAGGATCCTAGAGGGTGCTCGGGACCCCGGGCAACCAGAAAATGAATGAGGATTCAATCAGCTTCAACATGTCGTAATTGTCGACTAATTCTTGTTGCCGGCGTAGACCGGTGGCCGCCGGTCGCGCCACGGACGCGCACGCTCCAGCTGAGCAGCAAGGGAAAACATCCGGGTCTCCTCGGCTGGGTGCCCGGTAAACATCACGCCGATCGGAAGCCCCTCGGCACTCCAGTACAGGGGCACCGACATCGACGGCTGGCCGGTGAAATTCGCGACCGGCGAGAACGGGATGAATGAGTAGGTGCTTTGCGCCGCCTGATCGATGAGCTTCGTGCTGCTGAGTGGCGCCTTCCAGTTCAGCGCGGCGATGACCTTTTGTGCGATCCGGTCCGCTCCGCGGGGTTGGAGCTCACCGATGCGTGCCGGCGGTGTTCCCAAGGTGGGTGTGAGGACGAGATCGTAGCCCCGATACACGTCGACGAGCCGACGCGCTTCGGTTTGCAGTGTCCGAAGCGAAACCAAGAAGTCCTGTGCACTCACGGCCTCGCCGAGCATGCGCGCGGTCCAAGTCGTGAGCTGAAAATCTTTGGATGTTGCGCGCCGGCGTCTGAGCTGCTCACCCTCGCGAATGTCGGTGGCGATGTTTGTTGCGACCACGAGCAAAAACGCCCGGCCGAGCGTCGGTGCATCGTGCCCGGGCGCCACCTCTTCGACATGGTGTCCAAGCTCGGCGCAGAGCTGCGCCGCATCTTCGACTGCGGCCCTGCAATCTGGATGTACGGTCGCAGGTAAGGGAGGCTCGCTGTGGAACGCAATCCGCAGTGGCCTGGGATCACTTTCGGTCGCGCCCAAGAAGGTTCCGTCGATCGGTGCCGCGAAGTAGGGAGTCGTCTCGTCCGGCCCGTGCGTGGCGGTCTTGGCCACTGGAACCACCCCAGCATCGAGCCATCGCCTATAGAGCGTGGTTGCCCGAGTGGGCGTCCAACCCTCGAAGAACCGCGAGCCCTCCTGGGTGGGGACACCCGGGATTCTTTGAATGAGGTCCTTGACGAGGAACGGAACGCCGGCGAACGGGCCGTCGCCCAGGTCCCCAGAAGACCGCGCGCGGGCGGCTTCAAAGAGCTCGAAGACGACCGAGTTGATCTGAGGGTTCACGCGCTCGATACGCGAGATGCACTCCGCGACGAGCTCAGCACTGCTGACCTGACCAGTACGAACCAGCTCTGCGAGGCCTAGAGCGTCGTACGAGTCGTATTCGGCAAACCCGGGCATCGAGCAGATGCCTACTCCAGGCAAAGGCCCAAAAGCAATGGTCTTTTTCGCGCGGGGAGCAAAGGGAGGTAAGCGAGAGTGATGTTCCGTTCACAGTATAACTAGATTTTTTTGATCATATGGTTGCTAATTTTCCAGCACGGTGGTACCACACGCTTAGACACAGCGGAGAAATAGCAATGTCAGCAAAAAAGTCCAGCGATACCGTCAAGATGAACGAAGTGATCGAGACCGTGAAGCCGCGGGGTTGGATCACCTACAACGAAGCGTCTCAGGTCATCGCAGAGATTGGGGCGACCCAGGGAACCGTTCGGAAGTTTCTTCGGCGGCTCCAGAGCGCCGGCGTCGAGGTGACGCTCAAGCAAGGCAAGAACCGGAAGTCTGATCGGCGGCGCTCCGGCAAGCCCTCCGAGAAGACCAACGTCCTCAGCGCCGAACCGGTGCAGACCTATCTCGACTGGATGGGCGCCGTAAGCCTTCTAACGCGAGAGGGCGAGGTGGAGCTCGCACGCCAGATCGAAAGGGGTCGTCAGATCATTTTCGACGCGGTCGTCGAGCACAAACTGCACGCCGACCAGATCACTGAAGTACGCGAGCGTGTCGTTACTGGCGAGCTCGCCGTGCGAGAGGCGGTCATCGAGTCGAGCTTCGAGGCCGTGCTCTGCGCCCTCGATTCGTACGTTCAGTCATGCGACGAGGGCTCCACGGCTCGAAAGAAGGCGGAAGCCGACTCCGGGCTCTCAGCCAATCAGCTCCGGAAGCTGCACAAAACGGTTTCGGCCGCTGATGCCGATGTCGAGCGAGCCAAGGCCGAGATGGTCGAAGCCAACCTCAGGCTGGTCGTTGCGATCGCGAAGAAATATCTCAAGCGCGGCCTGCCCTTCATGGACTTGATCCAGGAAGGCAACATGGGTCTGATGCGCGCGATCGACAAGTTCGACTACCGCCGCGGATACAAGCTCTCGACGTACGCTTCGTGGTGGATTCGTCAGTCAATGGCCCGTGCAACGACCGACCAGGCTCGCACCATTCGTATTCCGGTTCACGCCTGTGAGCTCCTGACCAAGGTCACCGGCATGACACGAAAGCTCACCGGTGAGTTCGGCCGAGAGCCCTCCCCGGCGGAAATCGCAAAGCGCATGAAGCTTCCGACAGACCAGATCGCGAACTTGCTCATGATCTCGCGCGACACCATCTCACTCGAAATGCCGGTCGGCAACGATGGCAACAGTGAGCTCCGCGACCTGATCTCCGACGACGAGGCCGGTACCCCGATGGATTCGGTGATCGGCGAGGACCTGTCGAAATCCGTGCTCAGGGCGCTCGAAACCCTGAATCCGCGCGAACAGCGCATCATTCGCATGCGCTTCGGCATCGGCGAGAAGGAGTCCCACACGCTCGCAGAAATCGGCCGCGAGTTCGGCCTCAGCCGCGAGCGCATTCGCCAGCTGCAAGCCCTAGCCCTTCGCAAGCTCCGCAACGTCCACGGCGACGCCGCCCTCAAACAATTTGTAAGCGCTTAGAGCCGCAGCCGCGGCTTAACGGTTTGCTAACCGTGCGCGGCCGATGGGCGGGGAGACATTCCGGCAGCCCGGTAAACCGCGTCCACTACCTTCATGGTCTTCACCGCCTCGCCGGTCGTCGTGATGAACGGCTTTCCATGGACGACCGCGTCTCTAAAGGCTTCCAGCTGGTAGGCATACGTCGCCTTCTTCGGGAACGTCTCTTTCGTCCACGAGCCGCCGCTCTTACGCCACTTCAGCCCATGAAAGAATTGCGGAAGGACGGGATTGAACGCCCGAATCTCGCCATGCTCGAGCCTGACGACAGCCGCGATCTTCGCAAACTTCCAAGAAAACAACGAGCAGTTGATTCTTCCTTCTGCCCCGCTCGGAAAACGGACGTCGGCCTGCATCGCGCGATCGACTCCTTCCGAGGCCAGCTTGGGACGAGCCGAAACGACGATCGGTTCCTCTCCGGCAATCGTCCGGGCGAGGTGAATGGCATAACAGCCCGTGTCCATCGTCGCTCCGCCTCCCAGTTCGAGGCGGAAGCGAATGTCGCCGGGAATCGGCAGCGGAAGGCACATCCAGGTTTCGATGAAGCGCGGCGCGCCAAGCTCGCCGGACGCGACGAGATCTCGTAGCCGCTGCGCCAGCGGATGATATCGGTAGTGGAACGCCTCCATGACGACGCGATCGCTCTGCTCGGCAGCCTGATGCACGCGCTCTGCCTCCGCCGCGTTCGAGGTGAAGGGCTTCTCGCACAGCACATGCTTGCCTGCATCGAGCGCGCGCAGTGTCCATTCAGCGTGCAGGCTGTTGGGTAGCGGGTTGTAGACCGCGTCGATCTCCGGATCCGCGAGAAGCGAGCCGTAGTCATCGTGGACCTTGCCGATGCGGTGCTTGCGGGCAAATTTCTCCGCCCGACCCCTATCGCGAGCGGCGACGGCAGTCACCGACACGCCGGCCGTGGTCCGGGCGGGCCAAATCAGCGCCATTGGCGTGATTCGCGCGGCCCCCAGCGTTCCGATCCGTAGATCGGAGGGCGTCATCCGAGCTCCCCGGCTTTCGCTTTTGCGATCCACTTCTCCATCGTCTTCTGCACGACGTCGAGGGCCATGTTCTTGAATGGACGAAGAAGGAGCGGGACCTTCTGCATGTCGATGACGGCCTGTCCTGGCTGCATGTCGATGCTCGCAACGACGTTCACGCCTTTCACGCGAAACGAAATCTCGGCGTTTGTGTCACTGAGCCAGGTCGTCTTCGCGTCGTACTTCTCCCACTTCGAGGTGTAATGCTCCGCGGCTTTCTCCGCGGCCTTCTTGGCCAGTTCAGGGCTGAGCTCGTGTTTGATGATGTGCTGCATGAAGCCTCTCGATGAGCGAGAGGATTGCACGAAAAGACGTGTGTACGCTACGTGGGGGGGGCCACCGGGCGCCCCTGCTCGATCCAGGCGGCCAAAGCCGAGGTGTCGCCGAGCGGGCGCGTCGCCTCGGGTAGGGACCACGCCCCGGTTCCTTGCTCCGCGCAGAACGCGACGATATTCAAGTGCTTCTGCTCTTCTTCTTCGACGAGCGCCGCGCGCATCCGCTCGAGCTTTGGTACCAGCGCAGCAAGCGAGTCCGGGTAGCTGACCGGAGCGTGATCGGCGCGGCCGATCTCCGGAATGAACGCCCGATTGAAAACCACGTGGGCAAGCTCGAAATCCCGGCCCACGACCTCGGCCGCCACCGACTTGGCCGCCTCGATTCCAACCGAGTCCGCGGACGAAACGAGAACGAAGCTCGTGCTCGGAGATCGCATCAGATCACGGACGTACCGGGCCCGCTCGGCGAACCCCTCCCGAAGGAAGGCCATCTCCGTGAGGAACTCGGTGAGGGCCGAGACGAGAGAATCCCCTGCAACGGTTCGGAGTAGCCTCTGCGCGATCGCTCCTCCGCGGAGCGTCGGCGAATCATCCGAGGCTTGGAGGAACCAGCGGACCACCCGTTGATCGAGGAATGTCACCAGGCGTGCCGGAGCATCCAAAATCTCGATCGAGCTCTGTGCAGGCGGCGTATCGACGACGACCAGATCGTAGCGCGGGTCGTGAACCGCCTCGTGGACCCGCTCCATCGCAGCGTACGCGTGGGACCGCGCAAGAGTGTTGGAGAACGCTTGGTAGATGCGGTTGTCGAGGACGCGCTGCGCCCGTGCCTGGTCATCCGACGCACGCCGGATGATCTCATCGGCGCTTGCCTTCGTTTCCAACATGGCGGCATGCAATTCACCCCCCGGTGCATGCGAGGGCAGCTGGATGTCGGAAGGAACGTCGCGCAGACCGTGGATGCCGAGCGCGTCGGCCAGCCGGCGCGCAGGATCGGCGGTCAGGACGAGAACCGACCTGCCCCTGAGTGCCTCGCGAAGCGCCAACGCCGCAGCGAAGGTCGTTTTGCCCACTCCGCCGACGCCGACACAGAACGCGAGCCTACAGTCTCGGGGAAGCTCGATCACCAGACCTCCGCGTGCTCGATCGCCTGCGACAGCGATTCAATGATGGCAAAGCTGTCCTCGTCATGCGCATTGAAGGTCATCGTTGGGAGATCGATGTCACGGCGCAGCCCACGCAGGCACTTGTCGGCTGTTTTTCGCCGCTGAACCAGATACTCGGCAAGCGCCAGGTTAGGAGCCCAGGGCTCGGCTGCGCTGGCTAAATCGAGCTCGGCTTTCACCAGCTGCTGCTCGGCCTCATCGAGCCAGACCCGCGGGATGCGGTTGATGAACAGGCAACCGAGGTGCAGGTCCTTCCGCTCGCGAAGCCTCCGGTAGAGTTGAATCGTTTCATTGACGGCCAGGGGCTCGGGCACCGTGACGATGTGGACCGCGCATCGTTGCTCGTCGCGGACGAGAGCGGTCGCGCTATCGAGCACCTGGCGAAGAGGTCCGTCCTTGAGAAAGACTTCGAGGACACCTGGAAGGTCGAAAAACATCAACGCGTGTCCGGTCGATTCCAAGTCCACCAAGATCGGGTCCCATCGATCATCGGCCGCGAGCTGCGCGACTCGGTGCAGGGTCACGATCTCGTCCACGCCGGGGGCCGCCATGAATAGGCGCCGGAGCGAGTTGTTCTTCACGACGAGATTCGCAATGGGGCGCAGCTTGAGCCGTGACGTGATGTAGTCGACCAGCGCGGGCTCGAACTGGACCCGCGTCGCACACACGCCCGGCGCCACCTCCGCCGGCTCGTATCCAGCGTTCGGGCCGTGAAACAACCGCGATGACGAGGTGTGAATCCCGAGCTCTACGATCAGCGGCCGTTTTCCCGCTCGCGCGGCCGCGGTGGCAAGAGCACCGAGGACTGTGGATTTGCCCACACCGCCCTTGCCGGTGAAGAACTGAACGGGACGCGTGAGGGGTTCCCGAGTGGGCGCATGCACGTCGAACACCTAGCAGGATCGAAACGTGATATCGAGGGACGTGACTGGAATGAAGAGCTGGATCCAAGCAGGCCGGCCGCTCGCACACGTCAACATCGCGGTGCCACTACTTCTAGGACAGGTAGCCGCCTGGCATGTCACGGGACACTTCAGCTGGCCGTGGTTCGCGGCGGCGCTGCTCTGGGGCGTGCTGGATCATCTGTTTGTCATATTCGCCAACGACTTCGCGGACCACGAAACCGACAGTGGGCGACGTACGCTGCTCTCAGGAGGGTCGGGTGTCATCCCCGAAGGAAAGCTCACCGCCCTTCAGGTGGGTCGCGCCGCACGGACCGCAGCTATCCTGCTCATCGTCTACTCGTGTGCCCTGGCGTTCCTCGGACGCGTCTGGACACCCCTCTATGGGCTCGCCGCCCTACTCTTGATGTGGCTCTACAGCTTTGCGCCGGTGCGCCTGAGCTACCGCGGCGGCGGCGAGCTGCTTCAGGGCATCGGAGTGGGCATCGGGCTCCCTTCCCTCGGCTACTACATGCAAGCCCAGGGCGCGCTCGCGCCGGGATGGGTCATTGCGCCCGCTATGCTGCTCGGTGTGTGCAGCAATGTCCTGACCGCGCTCCCTGACGTCGAGGACGACCGACGTGCGCACAAGAATACATGGCCGGTCCGGCACGGCATCCAGCCTGCACGCCGTTTCGCATCTGCAGGGATTGCCTTCGCCGCGTTTGGGGTGTTCCTTTGGACGCCCTTGATCTCTGTGCCGGCCAAGGCGGTCGTGGCGATCGCTTCGCTAGTGCCTCTGCTAGCCGGCGCTCGTGCGGACGACCCGCTCCGCGCGGCCGTGTGGTCGAGCATCGCGATCAACCTCCTGGTCGCGCTCTGGATGCTCGCGATGGTTTTGAAGCTCTAGCGGCTCGAGCTGAGCGAAGCAGCGGCGTCCTCGCGAAGCTCGTCGAAATCCCGGCTCGCGTCGGGCTCGGCATCGAGGCGCCAGGCTTCGACTGGCACGTCCCCCCGCTCGGCGAGAAGCC
>JBGUEF010000028.1:0-19219 GCA_041821485.1 Deltaproteobacteria bacterium | reverse complement strand
GTAGCGAGGAATACTCCCGTATTCCGCAGCGAAGATCCGAGGACGTAAGCCGACAGATGGCGGCGGATCGCCCCGTCAGAACCTGAGGGGGCTGAGTCGCGTCGATCGGCGAGCGCCCCCGCAGGACCGTAGCGAGGAATACGAAAGTATTTCGCAGCGAAGGTTCGAGGAGGTAAGCCGCCGAGCGGCGTGACTCAGCACCCTCAGGAGCAGCCCATGGAGTTGCCGCAGTTCAGGCAGCGATAACACGCCCCATTGCGCACCGTGATGTGACCGCACTTATCGCACATGGGGGCGTCGCCCATCATCTCGCCCAGCTGTTGGTCGAGGGCGTTGCTTTGGTGTGCTCCTTCATCGAAGCCGAAGGTCACCTGCTCGGCGGGCTCGATGGCCGGTGGTGGCTCGCTTGGCTGCGAACCCTCTAGGCGATGCACCGCAGCAACGTCGGTTGGGTTCTGGAGCTCTTCTTGCTCCTCCTTGGGCGGCACCTGCGCAAAATCGTATTGCTTCAAGTATTCCACACCGAGGACGCGGAAGACGTAGTCGATGATCGAGGTTGAGAACTTGATGTTCGGGTGGCCCTCGACGATGCCCTGGGGCTCGAAGCGGGTAAAGGTGAACTGCCGGACGTACGCATCGAGCGGCACACCGTGCTGGAGGCCCATCGACACACTGATCGCGAAGCAGTTCATCAAGGAGCGGAACGCCGCGCCTTCTTTGTGCATGTCGACGAAGATCTCCCCGAGCGAGCCGTCCACGTACTCGCCGGTACGAAGGAAGACCTTGTGCCCACCCACGCGCGCTTCCTGCGTGAAACCGCTGCGCTTCTTCGGAAGACGGTGACGCCGGGTCGTCGGCGGTGTGAGCCACTCTTGCACCGGAGCCACCACGGCCGGTGCTGAAGCCTTGGCCTCTACCGTCTCTTCTTCCTTGTCTTCATCTGTGGAGTCGGCCTTGGCGTTGAGCGGCTGTGAGGACTTCGAGCCATCGCGATAGAGTGCGACCGCCTTGAGACCGAGCTTCCAGCCCTCTTTGTAGATCTCCTCGACGTCCTCGATGGTCGATTCCTTCGGAAGATTCACGGTCTTGGAGATCGCGCCCGAAAGGAACGGCTGCGCTGCCGCCATCATGTGAACATGTGCCATCGGCTCGAGGAAACGCTCGCCGATCTTGCCGCAGCGGTTGGCGCAGTCGAACACCGGGAGATGCTCGGCCCGCAGGTGCGGTGCCCCTTCGACCGTCATCCGGCCGATCACGACGTCGTTGATCTCGCCGACCTCTTTGTCGCTGTGACCCAGATAGCGAAGTAGATGGAAGCCTGGCTTGCTGTAGACCTCGGGTTTGATCTCGAGTCGCTCGTACGCCTCGGTGCCAATCACCCACGGCGCTAGCGCGAAGCCAACATCGAACACGCCTCGAAGCGCAGCTTCTGCTTTTTCGATCTCGCGCTCGGTTAGCCCGTTCTCGAGCAAGGCCTTTCGGCCACAGTGCGGCGCACCGGTGAAGGTGTTGGTGCCGGTCACGTAGGAGACGATGTCGGCGAGTTGTGCGTCGGTGTAGCCGAGATTCTGAAGCGCCTTGGGCACGCTCTGGTTGACGATCTTGAAGTACCCGCCGCCCGCTAGCTTCTTGAACTTCACCAGCGCGAAGTCTGGCTCGATGCCGGTCGTGTCGCAGTCCATCAGCAAGCCGATGGTGCCGGTCGGCGCGAGCACGGTAGTTTGCGAGTTGCGGTAGCCGTACATCTCGCCGAGCTTGCAGGCCAGGTCCCAGTCCTCGTGCGCGGCCTGAATGAGCTCCGGCGGACACGTGGTCGGTTCCTCGTCGGTCATCCCGGGGCCACCGGTCTCGTTGATGCGGTAGGCCGCGTCCCGATGCTTGCCCATCACACGAAGCATGGGCTGGCGGTTGCGTTGGAAGCCGCTGAACGGGCCCTTGCTCGCAGCGATCTCCGAAGAGGTCGCGTACGCGTGACCGCAAAGGATCGAGGTGAGCGCCGCGCAGATCGTCCGACCCTGGTCACTGTCGTAAGGAATACCGAGCTGCATCAGCAAGGTGCCGAGGTTCGCGTAGCCAAGCCCTAAAGGCCTGAAATTGTGGCTGTTTTTCGCGATTTCATTCGTCGGGTAGCTTGCGTAGTCGACCGCGATGTCCATCGCGATGATCAGGACGCGGATCGCCTGACGGTACCCTTCGATGTCGAAGCGGCCCTCCTCGTCGAGGAACTTCGAGAGGTTGATCGACGAAAGGTTACACGCGGAGTTGTCGAGGAACATGTACTCCGAGCACGGGTTCGACGCGTTGATGCGGTCGGTGTTCGGGCATGTGTGCCAGTCGTTGATTGTGGTGTCGTACTGGAGACCGGGATCGGCGCAGCCGTGTGCCGCCTGGGCGACCTTCCGCCACACGTCGCGCGCTCGGTACGTGTCGGAAATCTCTCCGGTGGTGCGAAACGTCGTCTTCCACTCGCCGTCGGTCTCGACCGCGTTCATGAACTCGTCGGTCACGCGAAGCGAGTTGTTCGAGTTCTGGCCCGACACCGTGTGGTAGGCGTCGCCGTTGAAGTCGGACTCATAGCCGGCCTCGATGAGAGCCCGGGCTTTCTTCTCCTCGCGGACCTTCCACTCGATGAAGTCGATGATCTCCGGGTGGTCCATGTCGAGGCAGACCATCTTCGCGGCGCGGCGTGTGGTGCCGCCAGACTTGGTTGCGCCCGCGGCGCGGTCGAGTACTTCGAGGAAGCTCATCAAGCCGCTCGAGGTCCCGCCGCCGGAGAGCTTCTCCTGCTTGCCTCGGACCTTCGAGAAGTTGGTGCCGGTGCCGGAGCCGTATTTGAAGAGACGCGCCTCGTTCTTGATCAGCTCATAGATCGCCATGAGGTCGTCATCGACGGCCTGGATGAAGCAGGCGGAGCACTGTGGATGCTCGTACGCGGTGTCGGTCTTGAAGATGACGTCCTGCTTGGGGTCCCAGGCGTAGTTGCCGCCCGACCCTTCGATGCCGTACCGCTGGTAGAGGCCACAGTTGAACCAAACCGGGGAGTTGAACGCTGCCTTTTGATAGATGAGGAGGTGGGAGAGTTCGGCCTCGAAGGTGTCCGCGGCTTCTTTGTCGGCGAAGTACCCGCCAAACTTGTCGCCCGCCTCGCGCAGCGAGTGGGCCACGCGATAGACCAACTGGCGAACGCTGCGTTCGCCCTTGTTCTTATCGCCGTCGATGCCGGCCTTCCGGAAGTACTTGGACACTGCGATGTCGGTCGCGAGCTGACTCCAGCCCTCGGGGACTTGAGCGCCCTTGAGCTCGAACACCACCGAGCCGTCCGAGTTGGTGATTTGGCTGTCGCGAAGGACGTAGTCCGCGTCTTCGAGGGGATCCGAGCCCGCCGCTGTCAGCTTGCGGTCCATCGATAGACCGCCCGTCTGCTGCGAAACCTCGGCCCGTCGGGCGCCTTCGATCTCTAAATTGCTAGTCATTCCCCGAGTATCAAGTGCCACAGTATACCTCCAACCAGACGCAACTCACCATCCAGGTAAATCCACCATCCATCCCCAGGTAGACCACCACAATCCACAATCGTCCCACAATGGGTTGCGCTGGCAGCCTCGTTACCACCACAACCGCTTGGGGGCGGACCTGCGAAGTAGCTCCGCGATACCGGGCCAGTCAAGCAGAAACGATCGGCCCAAATTGCTTTCTTTCTTTCGCCTGCGATTTCCAGGAGTTGAGAAGGGCTCGCAGCGCGATTTTCTGCTATTTCGCACCGCGTCATAGAACTCGTTCGCTCAAACCGCACCACATGACACCTCATGTATAGCCACAATGTTTATCCTACTAGATGTTGGGGTGTGACCTCAAGAAATGCGCAACATTTAGGGTTTCCTGTGTGTGTTTATCCGACAATGAACGATATCATGCCACCGCCTGATCGATGCCTTTCCCCCTCTGTGACGCCCTCAAGATCGTTCGCCAAGTCCGCGTAATGCGAGCCCTTCTTTCGCCCGCACCGTGCCCAGGGAGCGAAGTGCGATAAGACCGGGGCATCATGAAGGTTCACCTGGTCGACGGAACCTACGAGCTCTTCCGATCCTGGTTCGGCGCTCCGGAGTCGAAGTCGCCCAGCGGACAGGAAGTAGGCGCGACCCGCGGCTTCCTGCGGTCGATGGCGGCGATGCTTCGGGACGACGAGGTGACCCACATCGGCTGCGCGTTCGACCAGCGCGTCGAGTCGTTCCGCAACGAGCTCTTCGATGGCTACAAGACGGGAGAGGGATTGGAGCCGGCGCTCTTCGCTCAGTTCCCGTTGGCGGAGCGGGCGAGCCAGGCGCTCGGCATCGTGGTCTGGCCCATGGTGGAGTTCGAGGCCGACGATGCTTTGGCGACGGCCGCGGCTCACCTGACGGAGCAGCCGGGAGTCGAGCAGGTCGTGATCTGCTCGCCCGACAAGGACCTTGCCCAGTGCGTACGCGACAACGAGGTCGTGACCCTGGATCGACGCAGAGAGATCGTCCTCGACTCCGACGGCGTGCGCGAGAAGTTCGGTGTTTGGCCGGAATCGATCCCGGACTACTTGGCGCTCGTCGGGGATGCAGCAGATGGGATCCCCGGGATCGCGCGCTGGGGAGCCAAGAGTGCGTCGACGGTCCTCGGTAAGCTCTTGCACCTCGAGAACATCTCAGACGATCACGAACAATGGGGCGTGAAGGTTCGCGGCGGCGCCGCGCTCGCACACAACCTGAGCGAGCAACGTGACGACGCGATTCTGTATCGAACCCTTGCAACGTTGCGAACCGATGTGCCGATCGAGGAGTCGCTCGACGACCTCCGGTGGAAAGGGCCCAACCGCCCTGCGCTCGAAGCGCTCTGCGAAGAGCTCGGCGAACGAACGCTGCTCGATCGGATCTGAGCTCAGGAGAAACGGATGTCGGGGTGAAGCGCGTGTAGGTACTCGCGCGCCCGGCGTACGTAGTTGGCCGCGCCCTTTTCGAGACCCGCGCCTTTACTCGGGTCGATGTGGCGAACCACCTTCCCTGGAGAACCAAGAACGACGGAATAGTCCGGAATTTCCTGCCCCTGGGTAACCAGCGCGTTCGCTCCGATCGTGCAGTACTTGCCGATCTTCGCGCGATTCAGAATGACCGCGTTGATGCCGATGAGGCTGTAATCGCCCACCTCGCAGCCATGGACGATGGCATGGTGGCCGACGGTCACGCCCCGGCCGAGGATGACCCGAATGCCGGGATCGGTGTGCAACACGGCGCCATCTTGAATGTTGGTTTCTTCGCCGATGATGATCTCGTCGGAGTCGCCCCGCAAGACCGCGTTGAACCAAACACTGGACTTGTTCTTGAGGACGACTGAACCGATTAGGTCGGCCGAGTTCGCAACGAACACCTCGCCTTCGATTCGTACACGCTTTTGTCCGAGCTCGTAGATCATCAGAGTGCGCTGCCCTTGAACAGCACCGGTGAGTAGATGTTGAGTCCGATGGTGACTTGCCACGTCTCCGCGTTCAGATCGGACCCGCGGGTGCTGAAGCCATAGAACATCGGGAAGCGGAAGCTTGCAAAGATGTCCATCATCGCAGTGCCGGCGTCCACGGTGTAACCGGCACCGACGCCGAGCGGAATGAAATAAAACGGGCCCTGAACCAAACCCGAGGTGGCAGTTCGAATCGTGTGACCAAGGTCGAACATGTTCATGCCGCTGTTCAACTTCAGGAAGAACCTCTCGGTTGCGTTGGCAATGAAATTGAACGGGATGTTGAGCGACCAGACCGACGGGCCCTGTGGGTTGTTGTCGACGACGAACTCCATCCCAGTATCGAAGGCGAACTGCTCGTGGATGATGAGGCGGAGCGGGATGCCGCCGAGGAAGCCAAACTCGGTCCTCGAGGGGATTCGAAAAACTGCATCGATACCGAGCTTCACGACCTCGTTCTCGAAAGCCTCGAAGCGCGCGTAGAACGGGATGTCTCCGAACTTCGCCTCGGGCGACATGCTGAAGGTGATCAACCCCTCTCCCCCGAACCCGAAGTTCGGAAAGACACTCACCCCTGGAAAGGACCCCATGCGGTACCGGGAAAAGCCAATCTCGAAGTCCTGGGCCAGCGTGATCCCAACGCCGAAGTTCATCGTCGAGATCGTGCCGGTCGCACCGAAGGGCTGACCCTCATCGGTTCTTCTGCCCACGACCGTATCGAAGGTGCCCCGCATCATGCCGCGGGGCATGGTCAGGTTCCGGTTGGCATAGCGGGGGTCGTAGCTTGCGGACGCGTTCGGCTTGAGGGTGCCAACCGGGGGCGGCTCGCTCTCCTCGACCCAGTCCGGGTTCTGAGAGGAACGCTCCTCGTACTCGGTCGGCGGAGCGTCGGCCCACTCGGGATTAGGCTCGGTGCGAGGTGGCTCCGTGGGCTCTGGCTGGGGTTCGGGAGAACCTGGCTCAGGGTCGGGTTCGGGAGAACCTGGCTCAGGGTCGGGTTCGGGAGAACCAGTCGGCGGCTCGGGATCAGCGGGGGCCGCAATCGGCTTACCCCAGCCCCCGGACTGCGCGGACGAGACGGCTGGCAGCGCGAACGCGACCAAGCTCAGGAGAGAGAAGAAACGGAGGGTTCTAAACACAAACCCGCCCATAAACCAATCCAAGTGCGGTGCCAAGCGCGGACCTTTCGGCCGACGCGGGCCCACATTGCGCGAGAGGCGCACATGCCTATACTCGCGCCCCTCTGGCGATGTAGCTCAGGTGGTTAGAGCGGGCGTTTCATACGCGCTAGGTCGGTGGTTCGACTCCACCCATCGCCACCGGGTCCGAACCAACCCTGTTTGGATGTTCGGCAAAAGCGCAATGCGTCTGACTTGCACTGAACGCGCGTACTGCGTAGCGTAGACGAGTGCCCGTAACGTCACGACGACGACTCGCCACGCACGCTGGCGTGCAGGCCGCGGGCTTGTCTCTCCTTCTTTCGGTAGCCGGCTGGTTCGGTCTGCGGTGGGGCGGGATCGACGTTGCGTTGCCGGTCTTCGCCTGGGTGACTGCCGTCGCAACGAGCGTCGCCGGGCTCCTCACGGCATTCTACGTCGAGCTATCGGTGGGCCGCCGGATCGCGAGAGTGGTGCGCGTCCTCGAAGCCCACGCCAGAGAAAGCAGCCTTCAGCGATTGCCGCATTTGGGCGACGACGAAATCGGCGAAATCGGTCGTGCGGTGAACGATTTGCTCGCCAACCTCACCTCCCTCGAGGTGCGCATGATCGAACAAGGGCACGAGCTTCGTCACACGCGCGAAGAGCTGGTTTTGAAAAAGGCACTCGGCTTGAAGTCGGCCGAGCTCGAGCAGCGCCTGCGCGAACGCGCGCTCCTGTTTGACATCGTTCGCGCGAGTGCATCGGAGCAAGAGCTCGACGCGGTGCTCGGAGACATCGCCGAGCGCTTGGGCAAGGCGCTTCACCTCCGCGAGTGCATGCTGTTCTTGGTAGACGCGGAAACGAGGCGTCTGACGCTGAGGGCCGCGTATGGCTTCGAGCGTCCCGGAGAGCTCCTCGAGCGCATCGTCCTCTTCGACGAGGACCCGCTCGGCAAAGTGGCTCAGGCCGGCGAGCCCCTCATGATCCACGACCTGGGTGCGCTCGATGGCGAGACACTGTGGGAACCGATTCCGCAAAGCGGGTCGATTGCGATCCTCCCTGTCGTTCACCATGGCAAGACCACGGGCGTGATGGCTGCGACGCGCGAGCAAACCAGTGCTTTTTCGGAGGTCGAGACCGGGCTCCTGGGGGCGATTTCCGACCAGCTCGGCCTCGCGATTCGCCATACGCAGCTGTTCGACGAGCTTCGGCGCGGCTCGCAGCACGACGACCTGACCGGCCTCGGCAACCGCCGCCTGCTCCGCATCCGACTGGAGGACGAGCTTCACCGCGCTGAGCGTTTCGGCCAGGCGGTGAGCATCCTCGCGATCGACATCGACTACTTCAAGGCGCTCAACGATCGCCATGGCCATCCGACCGGCGACGCTTCGCTGCGCAAGCTCGCGGGGCTCATGACGAGAAACCTGCGCCGCATCGATACGATCGCACGCATCGGCGGGGAAGAGTTCGTCGTGCTTCTTCCGCGCACCAATCTCAGCGAGGCCGCGCAGGTCGCCGACAAACTTCGCTCGATAGTGGAGCGCACCGAGTTTCCGGGGGGAGACGGTCAGCCTGGCGGCATGTTGACCGTCAGCGTTGGCGTAGCCTCGCTTCGCCCTGACGAGACCGGCGCCGACTTGCTCGCGCGCGCGGACACGGCGCTCTACGAGGCCAAAGACCGGGGCCGTAACTGCGTCGTCAGCGCGTCTCAGTCGGCGGGCTCGGCTCGCTCTTTGACGAGGTCGCGAATCTGACGAAGCTCGAAGGGCTTCTCGAGGCAAACCAACGGTGTTTGTTTGAGGAACTCGCGGGCCTGAGGCGTGAACGCGCCGCCTGTCATGAAGACGAACCGTGAGGCGATCTCCGGACACCGCTCCGACACGCGTGCGAACAGCTCCATACCGCTCACCTCGGGCATCATCAGGTCGCAGAAGACGACGTCAAACGGCTCGTCCGAGCACAGGCGCTCGATGGCTTCCTCGCCGCTCGAGAAGACCTGCACATCGTGGCCGCGAAGTGCGCGCTGAATCGAACGGCCCACCAGGGGCTCGTCGTCGACGACGACGACGCAGGCGCGCGCCCCGGGCGTGGCGGTTGGCGGGGCCAGTGTCGTGTCCGGAACGGAGTCACGCATGGACGCCGGAAGCCGGACCACGAAGGTGGTGCCTCGGTCGAGCTCACTGTGAGCCTCGATGGTTCCGCCTGCTTCGCGGACGATGTTCTGGCAAATCGAAAGCCCGAGACCTGTCCCCTCGGAAACGGGCTTGGTCGTGAAGAACGGCTCGAACACGCGGCTCATGCGACCGGGTTCGATCCCAGTCCCATTGTCGGCGACCTCGATCACCGCCCAGCCCTGCTCGTCGGTGAAAGTGCGCACCGTAATGCGGTTGGCGCTGACTCCGCGCTCCGGCATCGCTTGCGCGGCGTTGATCAGGAGATTCAGAAACACCTGCCCGAGCCGGGATTCATTGGCATCCACCGGCGGGATCTCGCTGAAGTCCCGCTCGAGGGTCGCCCGGTGACGCACCTCGTTCCAACAGATGTTGATCGAGGATTCGAGGACGCTTTGCACGTCGACGTTGCCTTGCTGCTCGTCATCCACCCGCGAGAACGTCTTGAGGTCGCGCACGATGTTCTGCATGCGCACAGCACCGTGAATCGCCTCGTCCAGCTGCTGCCTGGCATGCTCGAGCCATGCCGCGTCGGCGCGTGAATCAATCTCCTCGCGGGTCAGGTGCAAGTTCGAGAGCACGTACATCAACGGGTTGTTGAGCTCGTGCGCAACGCCGGCCGCCAAGGTGCCGACCGAGGCCATGCGGTTCGCGAACGCGAGCCGTGATTCCATGTCTTGGCGCTCCGCCGCTCGGCGGTTCGCCTCCTCGATCGTGCGCTCGGCTATCAGCAGCCGGGTCCCTAGGACCTCGGGATCGATGGGCTTCGATAGGTAGTCGGAGGCGCCGGCGTCGAGGACGGCGCTGAGGTCCTCAGCCCGATTGCGACCCGTGATGACCAGAAGCACCACCGCGTCTCCGCCCGGCCGGCCGCGCACCATTCGGCACAGGTCGAGACCCGACATCCCTGGAAGCGTCCAATCGACGAGCATGAGTTGGAAGGGCTGCTGGAGATGGGCCTTGAGGGCCTCCTCCGCGGTCCCCGCGACAGTCACTTGGTAATTTCGCTCACAGAGAAGCTCACGAAGGAGTCCCCGCATCGAGCTCGAGTCGTCGACGACCAAGGTTCGCAGGGGGACATTCGTCATTAGCCCTAAAGTCTAATCCAAATTGGCGAAAAGGTTCATGGTTTCATGCTCGTCTTGACGGCCCTGCGTTCGTAGCTATCGTGAAGTTGGATAACGCGCCGCGTCATCCAAGGAGGATGAAGACATGACTCGCCAAAACCAACTTCGTCGGAGCAGCACCCGACTTCAACGACAAGGGTCGCTCTGGTTCCAGCAAACGCGGACCGCGAGTGAGAGCTTCGTTACAGAAGCCCAGGATGCAAGCATCACGTTCGGGCGGGAGATGAGCGCCTCGAGCGCGAAGCTCGTCGCCAGCCTAGGCCGCTCGGCTCAGGGATTCCAAAAGGCGTTGCATAAGGAGGCTCTCGACTGGCAAGGCCTCGCGCTGCAGACCCGGGATGCGTACATGGCGGCGATCGAGGAGCGGCGCGACCGCGTGGAGCGCCAGGCGCAGAGCGCTCGAGAGGCGCTCAAGCCGGGGGCGGTCGAAACCACCGTCCTCAGGTCGGCCCATGATCTGCTCGAACAGGCGCAGAGCCGGATCGACGCGCGCCTCGGGGAAGGCGCTGAGCCGGCCCCGGCAAAAGCAGCAAGCAACAAGCCGAAGGCAGCAAAGGCAGCAAAGGCCGAGACCAAGAAGGGCCAGAGCCCACTGCGCAACTACGATCAGCTGACCGCCAAAGACCTGGCGACCCGGGTGCAGAAGCTGACCGCGCCTCAGGCAACGGCCGTTCTCGATTACGAGCGAGCGCGGAAGAAGCGCGCGACCGTAATTCGGGCCGCAGAGCAGCGGCTAGCAGCGGCTAGCTGAGCCCGATCGTGAAGCATCTGTACAGCTGAGCAGGCTGCACTACACTCCGGGCCGTGGGCGAAAACAAACAGGTTCTCGTTGCCGATGACGAGGACAATCTGCGCCGCGTCCTGAAGGCGCAACTGCAGCGTGACGGATACGAGGTCCACTGCGTCGCCGACGGTGAGGCTGTGCTGGAGGCCATGGAGGAGCATCACATCGATGTTCTGATCACTGATCTTCGCATGCCGAAGCTCGACGGAATGGGGGTGCTCAAGTCGGTGAGCGGGCGCTTCCCAAACGTGCCGGTCATCATGATCACCGCGCACGGGACGGTCGACACCGCGGTCGAGGCGCTCAAGCTCGGCGCGTTCGACTACGTGACCAAACCTTTCGATCGCGCCGAATTTCGGACGGTCGTCGGCAAGGCTGTTCGGACCCGTGAGCTCTCCCAAGAGCACGTGAGCGGCGACCCGAACGAGCGTGGCCGCTACAGGATCATCGGCCAGTCCGCGCCTATGCGGGCGGTCTACGACGTCATCGAAAAGGTCGCGGACACGCCCAGCACGGTCCTCATCACTGGCGAAAGCGGCACCGGCAAGGAGCTGATCGCGCGGGCACTCCATGAGAACAGCTCCCGCAAAAAAAAGCCCTTTGTCAGCGTCAACTGCGCCGCGATCCCACCCGACCTGCTCGAGAGCGAGCTCTTCGGCTACGAGAGGGGTGCGTTTACCGGGGCGGTCACCAGCAAGCCAGGACGGTTCGAGCTGGCGCACGATGGCACGCTGTTTCTCGACGAAATCGCGGAGATTCCAGTCAGCATGCAGGTCAAGCTGCTTCGCGCACTGCAAGAGCAGCAGTTCGAGCGCGTGGGCGGAATCAAGACGATCACCGTAGACAGCCGTCTCGTCGCCGCAACCAATCGCGACCTCAAGGCGAGCCTCGCCGACGGCGGGTTTCGCGAGGACCTCTACTACCGCCTCAACGTCGTCCATGTTCACCTGCCGCCCTTACGCGATCGGCCGAGCGACATCCCCCTGCTGCTCGAGCACTTCGTGCGCAAGTTCAACACAAAGCTCGACCGCTCGATGACGGGTTTCGAAGTCGCCGCAATGACGCAATTGCTCCGCTACGGCTGGCCGGGGAACATCCGAGAGCTCGAGAACGTGGTCGAGCGATGCATCATCTTCGCCGAGGATGGTGAAGTCGGCGCACAGCATCTGCCCGCGGAGGTTCGCGACTCGGCCGCACAGCTCGGAACCGACGTGGTCTCCGGCATCGGCCCAATGCCGGTGGAAACGGGGCTGAAAGAAGCGGTCAAGGAGGCGACGCTCAAGCTCGAACGGGAGTTCATCGGCCGTGCGCTCGATCAAACGGGCGGCAACGTCACCCACACGGCACGACTACTCAAAATCTCGCGCAAGAGCCTTCAGAACAAGATGAAGGAGCTAGGCCTCCGGAACGATTGAAGGCGTTTCGTCTTCGTTGGCGTGTGCGGAGAGCATCGATTCGATGTCTTCGCGGCTCACTGGCTTTTGCAGGACTGGGTTGGGCACCGAAGCGGCGAAGCGGCGAAGACGAGGCGTAAACGCGCCCCCGCTCATGAACACGATTCGCTCGGACAGCCGCGGATGCTCCTTTTTGATGGCGTCGTAGAAGGACTTGCCGTCGACTTCGGGCATCATCAGGTCACACACAATCGAG
Source organism: Deltaproteobacteria bacterium (assembly GCA_041821485.1). Lineage (GTDB taxonomy): Bacteria > Myxococcota_A > Polyangia > Polyangiales > Houyiibacteriaceae > SG8-38. Next base: position 6,870 of record JBGUEF010000028.1, on the reverse strand, counting down.
TCGAAGCCCGGGTCTTCGCTGAGCCGGGCGAGAGCTTCGACGCCTCCAAGCACCGTGACGGTGTCGTATCGGCGCCGCAGGCGTCTTCGAAGGGCTGAAAGCACCATCGCGTCGTCGTCGACGATCAGGATCCGTGATCGCTTGAGCGGCGCCTCTGAGACGGGATGGCTGTCGCGACGGCGTTCGACCGTGGTCAACCCCGTATTCACGGGAAGGATGAGCTCAAAACGGGTTCCGCCGTCCGGGAGGTGGTGAACCTCGAGTCTCCCCCCGTGCTCCTGGGCCACACGCTTGCAGGCCGTGAGACCCAAACCCATGCCGCCCTCGTGGGCTTTGGTGGTGAAGCCTGGCGTGAAAATGCGCTTTCGATTGTCCTCGTGAATGCCCGCGCCGGTGTCGCTGATCCCGATGATCAGGTGATCGCCTTCAGCGCGGGTCTCGACTACGATGCGGTGCTTGTCGTATGCACCCCCGTCGATCGCTTCCGCGGCATTGGTCAACAAGTTGACCAGCGCTTGCGCGATCCGTCCTGGGAAGGCTGCGATCATCGGCACCGGCTCGAACCGCTTCACGAGACGAGCTCGGTAGCGAATCTGGTTGAAGACCATCGCGCAGGCGTCGTCGACGACGCGGGTGATGTCCATCATCTCGGCCTGGTTGTCATCGGCGCGCGAGAAGGTCCCGAGGCTGCGGGCGATGTCCTGAATCCGGTGCATGCCCTTGTAGCAATCGGTGAGCATGTCGGCGGCGTCGTCGATCACCTCCTGCAGGCTCGTGTCGGCCATGATTCGCTCGAACGACTGCGGCGTGATCGCTTCCTGCGTGGCCAGATCGACCCGCAACGTCCGGATGAAACGACGAATCGCCTGGTGTGATTCGCGCAGGCTTTCCAGGTTCGCGAGGACGAAGGTGAGCGGGTTGTTCACTTCGTGGGCCAGTCCTGCAGCGAGGCGCCCCACTGTGCGAAGCCGGTCCTCCGACACGCGGGGTCCCAGCATGTTCGGGGGAATGCTCGGCGGGATGCTCGGCGGGATGCTTGGTCGCAGGGTCGGCTGCAGCTGAATGATCGTGGCTTCCTGACCATCCCAAATCGAAACCATCGAGGTGGCGGTGAGCGGGGACACCGGACCGTCGGGGAGCTGCACGTGATAGCTCGCTGGCTTGGCCTCTTCGGGCACTGGATGCTCGAATGGCTCTCCGATGAGGCCTTCGCACTCGACGCTGAGCAAGGCGCACGCAGCAGGGTTGATGAACAGCACACGATGAGCGGCATCGACGACGACGATGCCATCGGTCGCTCGCGTGAGCAGCAGACGGCTATGGGTCTCGCTACCGTGTGCGTCTCGCAGCTGCACCAAGAGACGGCGCAACTCGTACTCCCGATTGATCGATTGCTGCAGGCCGGTGACGTACGCGTCCGGAAGCGCCATCTCCCAGGGACGTTCCTCGGGCAGCGTGCACGACTCGTCTCTGAGCAGGAGCGTGCAAATCCCGCGCGCGATGGCCGGGAGCTCCGCCCCGAGGCTGGTGTCCCAGCAAACGACGTGCGGCGCATGACTTTCAAACTGATTGATCGCGTCTTCGCGGTTCACCGCCACGCGACAGACCACGGCTTCGGGCCATGCATGAAGGCTCTCGCGGACGAGCATGATCCGCTCCGGATTGCCCGAGGCGATCAGGACGCGAATCCGCCTCGTTCCGGAAATTGCCGATGTTTGTGTCTTGCGAAGCAGCACGGTCGTACAGGGGACTGGGATCAGCCTTGACGCCCCTCTAAAACCATAGCACTGTAATAAGGCGCTGTGAACGGTATTTATTGATGGTGGTGACGGTTGCTCGATAAGCGCGAAGACGACGAAGAGCGCGAGTTCCGGGACGTCCTTTTGGTGGAGGACAGCCTGATCGACGCGCAGTTGATCCGCAGGCTGCTCCGGCGGGTGACATCCTCGTACTACCGGGTCACGCACGTCCGCACTCTGAACGACGCCGTGTTGTCGGCCGAGGACCTCGTTCCCGATGTCATTCTTGCCGACCTTAATCTACCGGACTCGCGGGGGACGCAGACGGTTGCAAGCCTGCAGACCTCTTATCCGGACATCCCGTTGGTCATCGTGAGCGCCTGGGAGGATGAGGCGATCTCGCTTCGCTCGGTCCAGGCAGGCGCACAGGACTATCTGGTCAAGGGCCACATCGACGGCGCGAACCTGCACCGTGTGATTCGCTATGCCATCGAGCGAAAACGCACCGAGCTAGAGCTCGTGCGCCTGGCACACTTCGACCAGCTCACCTCACTTCCGAACCGGACGCTGCTTCGCGAGCGCGTCGATCATGCGATCGCTCGCGCGATGCGGGGCGGTTCCGGGGTCGCGACGCTGATCCTCGACATGGATCGCTTCAAAGAGATCAACGACATGCTCGGCCACGAGATCGGCGACAAACTGCTGGTCGAGGCGGCACGGAGAATCCGGGCGAGCGTTCGTGACCAGGACACCGTGGCTCGACTCGGAGGCGACGAGTTCGCGGTGGTGCTCGAAGGCGTGAGCGAGGCCAAGGAAGTTCTGCCGGTCATCGAGCGAATCATCGCCAGTCTGGGCGAGGTCACGCAGATCGACGGGCGCGAGGTCAACAGCTCCATCAGCGTTGGCATCGCCATGTACCCGGAAAACGGGAATGATCTGTCCGAGCTCCTGCGTGCGGCCGACCTCGCGATGTATCAGGCCAAGTCATCAGGCCGCGGCCGGTACCAGTTCTTTGCGGACGCCATGCAGGAAGAGGCGCAGTCACGACATGCGCTCGAATGGGCCCTGCGACGCGCGGTCGAAAGGAACGAATTCGAGCTCGTCTACCAGCCACAGCTCTGTCTTCGGACCGGAACGGTGATCGGGGTCGAGGCGCTCTTACGATGGATGAGCCCGACCCGGGGTCTTCTCACGCCGTATCACTTCATCGCGGGTCTCGAAGAGTTCGGACTCATCAACCAGGTTGGAGAGTGGGTCTTGCAGACTGCCTGCGAGCAGATCCGCAGGTGGCAGGCCATGCGTTTCGCGCCGATGCGGATCGCCGTGAACGTGTCTGCGCAGCAGTTCGAGGACCCGATGCTGATCGACAAGATCCGGAGCGCGCTCAAGGAGACGAGGCTCCCACCGGAGCTCCTGGAGCTCGAGCTCACCGAGAGCTGTCTGATGTCCGACCCGGCACAGGCGAGCGCCCTCCTTCGCGAGATCCGCGACATCGGGGTTCGCATCGCAATCGACGACTTCGGCACCGGCTATTCCTCTCTCACCTATCTGCATGAGTTCCCGCTCAACGCCTTGAAGATCGACAAGAACTTCGTTCAGAGCGTCGAGTCGAACGACCGTGGCGGTCCGATCTCCAAGATGATCATCGGTCTGGGGCAAAACCTGGGGCTCGAGGTTATCGCCGAGGGCGTCGAAACCGAAGCGCAGCTCGAGTACATGCGGGAGCATGGCTGCGACGTGGCACAGGGCTATCTCTACGCGCGCCCCGAGTCGCCTGAGGATCTCACGCCCTGGCTGCAGGCCAATCAGCGGGCGTCCGATACCTATGTCCGGTCGATTCCCCTCAAAAAGCGGTCGGGCAAATCCGGCGCCTGAGCGGTGTGTGCTAGCGTAGCGATATGGCGGCCGCGACGATCCTCGTCGTCGACGACGAGCGAAACATCCTGACGTCCGTTTCGCGTGCGCTCGGCCTAGAAGGCTACGACGTCGAGGTCGCCGGTAGCGCCGAGATCGCACTCGACAAACTCGCCAAGCAGACCTTCGACGCGATCCTGCTCGATGTGCAGCTCCCGGGGATTGACGGGCTGGCGATGCTCGATGAGTTGCGAAAGCAGGACATCACGACGCCCGTGATCATGATGAGCGGTCACGCGACGATCGAAGTGGCGATGGAGGCCACCAGGCGCGGAGCCGACGACTTCATCGAGAAACCGATCGGCAGCGACCGGCTAGTGCTTTCGTTGAAGCGGAGCCTGGAGCTTCGCGAGCTTCAGCAAGAGAACCGGGAGCTTCGACGCCGGTACGGAGCGAGCGAAGCCTTGCTCGGGCAGAGCCCTCGCATGGACCGGCTGCGCGAGCAGATCGAGCTGGCAGCGCGTTCGAATGCGCAGGTGTTGATCCTGGGAGAGCGAGGCACGGGCAAGGAGCTGGTCGCAGCGGCGATTCATGCCGGCTCGGCCCGCGCCAAGGGGCCGCTCGAGAAGCTCAACTGCGCGGCGGTTCCCGAGGGCCTCATCGAGAGCGAGCTTTTCGGACACGAGGCCGGCGCATTCACGGGAGCGACCAAGCAGCGTCGGGGGAAGTTCGAAAGAGCTCACGGCGGCACTCTCTTCCTCGATGAGGTCGGCGACATGCCGCCGCAGATGCAAGCGAAGCTCTTGCGCGTGCTGCAAGAGGGCGAGGTCGAGCGGGTCGGTGCAGGCTCCACCGTCAAGGTCGACGTGCGGGTCGTGGCGGCGACGAACAAGTCGCTCGAAGCGGAGATCGAAGCCGGCAGATTTCGTGCGGACCTGCTGGATCGGCTCAATGTGGTGCCGCTGAGTGTCCCTCCGTTGCGGGAGCGCATCGAGGACGTCCGAATGCTGGCCGAGCACTTCCTCTCGCTGGCGTGCGAGATGCACGACCGCCCCGGTAAGAAGATCACCTCCGGGGCGATGGGGGTGTTGGAAGCGTATCGATACCCTGGCAACGTCCGCGAGCTCCGGAACCTGGTCGAACGCCTCGTGATCCTGACCCCGGATGAGACCATCACTGAAACTCAGGCTCGAGCACTGCTGCCGATCGCGCCGGGCGGGGCGTCGGGCAGCTATTTTCGGCCGGAAACACCACTTCGAGAGATGGTCGAAGCCGTCGAGCGGGACCTGATCACGCGCGCCCTCGAGTTTCGGGAGGGCCACGTGACCAAGACCGCCGCTGACCTCGGCCTCGAGCGCAGTCACCTCTACAAAAAGATGCGAGCGCTCGGAATCCGCAAGTCCGACGGGGAGTGAGATTGCGTTCTTGGCCACGACAACATAGAGATCGCTGGACCAGCCGAGGCCATCTTGCTCGATAACCTACTCCCCATCGATCCAGAAATCGCAGCCCGCATCGAGGCGATCGACCTCGAGTTCAACAAATTCGGGATCGACCCCTACGGGATCGACAAGAACGATTTGACCCGTTTCGTCTCCGCGTTTGCCTGGATTTACCGATTCTACTTCAAGGTCCACGTGTACGGGCTCGAGCACGTGCCGTCGGAGGGACGGGGCCTCCTCGTCGGCAACCACTCGGGTGGGGTCGCGATCGACGGTATGATGGTCATGGGGTCGATGTTGCTCGACGCCGAGCCGCCACGGCTCCCGCACGGAATGATCGACAAGTTCATCCACGAGTTCCCTGGCGTTTCGCAGATCATGAGCCGCATGGGTCAGTTCACGGGGAACCCGGATCAGGCCAGACGCTTGTTGAATGCCGAGCGGCTCGTCCTTGCTTTCCCAGAAGGCGCCCGAGGGACGGCAAAGCTCGCAAAAGACGCAGATTCGCTGGTCGGCTTCGGGACTGGCTTCATGCGCTTGGCGCTCGAAACCAAGAGCCCGATCGTGCCCTTCGGCTTCGTCGGCGGGGGCGACGCGCTACCTACGATCGCCAACCTCAAGGGGCTCGGACGCCTGCTCGGCGTGCCGTACGTGCCCATCACGAAGTGGATCTTGCTCGTGCCCAAGCCAACGAGGTTTCAGCTGCTCTACGGCAAGCCGATGTACTTCGAAGGCACAGGTCACGAGCGCGACGAAGTGGTGTGCGAAATGGTCGATCAAGTGAAAGAACGCATTCGCGACTTGATTCGACAAGGACGCCAGCTCAGGGAGAAGGAGATCTCCGAAGAAGATCTGGTGCTGTAATGAAAGTTTTGGTGACAGGTATCAGCGGGATGCTCGGGCGCTTGACCGCGCTGAAACTTCTCCAACACGGGTACGAGGTGATCGGAATCGATCGCCGGCCCTGGCCCGAGGCGCCCGAAGCGATCGAGCTCTTCCAGGCCGACATCCGCAAACGGCCCGCCGAAGAGGTGTTCCGGACCCACCGGCCCGACGCCGCCATCCACATGGCGACCGTGACCCACCTGGTGCACAAGAGCCCCGACCGGATGCGTGTGAACCTCTATGGCACTCGCGCGTTCATCCATCACTGCCAAAGCTACGGGGTGAAGCAGGCGGTTTTTGTTGGGCGCCACACTTTCTACGGCGCGGCCGCGGACTCCCCGCTCTATCACACGGAGGACGAGCCTCCGATGTCCGCCCACACCTTCCCGGAGCTCGCCGACCTGGTCGCCGCGGACCTGTACGCCGCCTCGTCGCTGTGGCGCTACCCGGAGATCACGACAGCCGTCCTGCGGATCGTTTACACGCTCGGCCCGAGCAAGCACGGGACGCTTGCCTCATTCCTGCGCGGCCCCAACGTCCCGCTGATCATGGGCTTCGACCCGCTCTTCCACTTCATCCACGAACAAGACGCCGCCGAGGCCATCGTCACCGCGCTCGCCCACAAGCTACACGGGATCTTCAACGTTTCAGGCCCATCACCGGTGCCGCTCTCGACGATCGTCCGCGCAGCTGGACGCCGCCCACTCGCCGTCCCGGCATCGGTGTTCAAGCTAGGCATCGGTCGCTTGGGCCTCCCCCACATCCCACCCGGCGCCATCGACCACCTCAAATACCCCATCGTCGTAGACGGCGACGCATTCCGCCGAGCAACCCGCTTCACCTACGCCTACGACGAACGCGAAACCATCAACAGCTTCCGAACCGCCCGCTAGTCCAGCGCGAACAGCGGCAACTGCACAACCGGAGAACAGCTAGCGACGCACGTGCTC
>JBGUEF010000027.1:0-19691 GCA_041821485.1 Deltaproteobacteria bacterium | reverse complement strand
GTAGTAAACTGGGGCGCCTTGCAAGCCGTCCTGCTTGAGGAGCGGCTCTTCCTCCGCCACCTCGCCGGGGTTTAGTGTCCGATGCCGTTTGGGCGAACGAAACAGGGCGAGGCCGTCGTAGAGCCACATGCCGGCGCTGATCATCCGCAGGCTCTTTCGTGACCCCTGATAAACGGGGAACAGAAACGCTAGCGGATTCACGAGATGAGGCGCGAGGTCCATCACCACGCGGCGCTCGCTCACAGACTCGAACACCAGGCTGAACTCGTAACTCTCGAGGTAGCGAAGCCCCCCGTGGATGAGCTTGCTGGATCGCGAGCTCGTGCCGTACGCGATGTCGTTTTGCTCGAACAGCACCACGCGCAGTCCGCGGCGCGCGGCGTCTCGTACGATCCCAGCGCCGGTAATGCCGCCGCCGATGACGATGAGGTCGACTTCCTCGGGGACTTTGTCCCACATTTCTTCTCGAGAAGGCATCAGGGCTCTCCTAGGATGTTCTGCTCGTCGAGGTATCGAATCACCTGAGCCGCCGCCTCGTCCACCGAGAGGTTCGCCGTCTCGAGATGCACCTCCGGATTCTCGGGCACTTCGTAGGGCGCGTCGAGTCCCGTGAAGTTCGAGATCTCGCCGGCTCTGGCCTTCTTGTAGAGGCCCTTGGGGTCGCGCGCCTCGCAAATCTCGAGCGGGGTGTCGACGAACACCTCGATGAATTCCCCCGGACCCATCAGCCCGCGTACCCGATCGCGGTCCTCGCGGTACGGCGAGATGAAGGCCGACAACACGAGACCGCCAGCGTCTGCGAACAGTCGTGCCACCTCGCCGATGCGTCGAATGTTCTCGACGCGATCCTCCGGCGCGAAGCCGAGGTCGCTGTTGAGCCCGTGGCGAACATTGTCGCCATCGAGCACGTACGCGAAGGCGCCGCGTTCGATCAGCATACGCTCGACTCGATGTCCGATGGTGCTCTTGCCCGACCCTGAGAGGCCGGTGAACCAGAGCACGGCGCCACGATGTCCGTGTGCAGCCGCGCGAGCCTCCCGGTCGACCTCACCGATGTGCCAGGTCAGGTTTTCTGCCTTAGGCGTGCTCATGCCGCTGACCATAGCGTCGCTCCTCTGCGGAGCAAGCTACCCCACGAGCAGCTCGGCTAGGGCTCTCACCGTCAGTGGAGACGATCCCTCGGCCTTGTTGTTCACGAGCACGTAGCACTCCATGTCGCGATCGAGGGCCGCGCGCACGAGCCGGACGAGGTCCTGCCGCATCTCGGACTGAGGGGCGACGATCCGGTCGAATGGGGCGTAGGCCTCCTTGAGGTCGGCGTACCGCGCGCCCGGAGGGAGCAAGAGCCGGACGACGAGCAAGGAGCCCTCGAGCAGCCCCTCGACGCGCATCTGCTGCGCTAGGTTGGGCATCCGGGACCAGTAGTTGAAAACGTGCGCGGCGCCATGCTTGCGAAGCGTCTGCGCGTACCCGGAAGTCAGCAGCTTGCGGTCCCGCAACTCGACCGCAAAGGGGAAGTCGCTTGGGGCGGCCTCGAGAAACGCATCGAGCTTTTCGCAGAACCAGGTCGGATCGAGCGGCGTCGGCGACGGCGGCACTTCGACGATCCAAGGACCCATGTGTCGACTGAACGCGTCGCGCACCGGCGCGTGCACCGCGCGCGCAAATACATCGGCATCGAGAAAATCGGGGTTCTCTTTTCCGGCATCGGCCCCGTAGCGCGGATGCTTCGGGTAGCCGGGCATCGTCACGCGCTGCCACACTTTCATCGCGGCGCGAAAATCGCTGGGCAGCTGCAGCGTATACGCAGCAAGGTCTTCTTCGGGGACCGGCGTGTAGTAGCCCCGATCGATACCCACGGTTCTCATCAAGGGGTGCTGCGCGTACTCACCGAGCGAATCTCGCAGGAAGGCTCGCTGGTTGGGGTACCGCTGGTGGTAGACGAGCCCTGCCCAGCCCGGAAACGTCCAACTCGAGGTACCGAAGCGAAGCTTCGCGGGCAGCCGGTCGCGGATCGATTCGAGCTCGCCCGCCAGGTTCTCCGACGAGTCTCCCGCGTCTTCCTCGGGGCGATCAAAGAGACCCAGCTGCGGCTCATCGTCGCCAAAGAGAGGGCTCTTTGGGCGCCGGCCCGGCATCACTTCTGACCGTTGCGTCGAACCGCGATGTTGTGCTGCCGAAGCGTCTTGCTGAAGTGATGCTGGCCGCCGCCTCGGGCGACGAAGTAGTAGTACTCGTGTTGTTCGGGATCGATTACCGCGGCCATCGCAGCCCTCCCCGGGTTGCTGATCGGGCCTGGCGGAAGCCCCGAATGCCGGTAGGTGTTGTACGGGTTTTCCCGGTCGTCCAGCATGGCCCGGGTGATCCGGCCGTCGTACCCGTCGCAAGAGGACGCCGCCGCGGGCACCGCCGCGCAACCGTACTGGACCGTCGGGTCGGCTTGTAGCCTCCGACGCGGCAGGAATCGATTGGAGGTCAGGCGGTTCCAGAACACGCCTGCAATCCTTGGACGCTCGGATGGCACCGCGGCTTCCTTCTCAACGATGGACGCAAGCGTCACGATGTCATGCGTCGTCCAACCCTTCAGCTTGCTGAGCTGGGCCGCGTACTGTTCCTCGAGCTCTTCGTATTTCCCAGTCCAGTTCGCCAGCATTCGCTCGACGACTCGTCTCGGCCGGGTGTCGTCGTCGAATTCGTACGTGTCGGGGAACAGGTATCCCTCGGCGTCATTGGCCTCCACCCCGTAGCTCGCGAGGAGCGACGCGTCTTCGGTTGCGTCGAGGAAATCGTCCGCATCACACACGCCGTACTCGTCGAGCCGCGCCGCAATCTCGAAACGCGAAAAGCCTTCGGGGATCAGGATGCGAACCTGAATGCGACCCAGGCGCGTCGTCGCGTGCCGCGCAGCCTCCTCCGGGGTCATCGGCACACGAAATCGAACCTTGCCCTGCCGAAGATGCCGATCGAGCCGCCGCATCCGCATGTAGAGCGACCACACCCTGGCGTCCTTGATGACGCCTTCGCTCTGCAGCTGTGTCGCAAGTTGCTGGAGGGTCATGCCCTCAGACACTTGGATGTGGACCTCCTCGGCATCGCTCACAGGTCCGTCGGTGTCTGGATAGATCACGAACAACCAGCCGGCCGCGCCGAGCAGGCCCAGCACCGCCAGCAAGGTCACGATGCTCAAGGCCCGGACGATCCCACTGCCGAGATCACTCTCGACCTCTATAGGCTTTCCGGATCCTTCCACGTCCCACCCTTATTGGCGTCTAGATACCCCTGGAGCAAGATGGTCGCTGCCGATTGGTCGACGACGGCTCGCTGCTTGGCGCCTCGCCTACCCATCTCCCTCAAGGATCGCTCTGCCGCCACCGTCGTCAGCCGTTCGTCCCAATAGGCGACCTCGACGCCGAGCGCTGCGCCGAGTGTCTCCCCGAACGCCCTGGCACGCCGCGCGGCCTCGCCTTCCGTTCCATCGAGCCGCAGTGGCAAGCCGACGACTGCCAGCGAAATCTCATCGTCGATGAGCGCATCGCGGACCCGCCGGGCCGCCTCGGCTGTGCCTCCCCGTGCCGGGACCGTCTCCCGCGGAAAAGCAATCGACCGCTCATCGTCCGAGATGGCAACGCCGATGCGCGCCTGCCCGGGATCGATGCCGACGATTCGGCTCATCTCAGCCACCGGCCTCGGGCCGTACGCCGCCAGCGGGCGGACGGCTGGAGGCGAGCCGCTGGCTCAACAGGGGCAGCACGTAGGGAAAGCCGACCTGGACCTGATCGAGGTCGGGCGCGATCTGCCCCGCCAACCAGAACATCATGACGGAAGCTCGCTCGACGTAGAACCAGCCGTCCGGATAGTGCACCGAGCGCATGAGGCTCCGGAGCTCACGGCGCTCCACCTCCGGGTCGGCGAGCGCTTCGAGCTCTTTCGCATTGGCGTTCATCAGCGCCGCCGGAGTACGTGCTTCGAGCTTGAGGAGCTTCTGGAAATACGTCTTCACCGTTTGCTCGAGCAGCGCGCGGTCGCCGCCCTCGGCCATGAAGCCGATCGCCTCGATGCCTTGCAGCGCGAGCGCGTCGTTCTGCTCGAAGAAGCCGCGTAGGACGTCGACCATTCCGTAGACGGTCTTGTCGGAGACCTCGCTGATCGCGCCGAAATCGAGCACGACGAGCTTGGCATCGTCGGAACCCTCGACCGGCTGCACCAGGAAGTTCCCGGGATGCGGGTCGGCATGAAAAAATCGGTCGACGAAGACCTGCTTGTAGAAGCTCTTCACGAGCCGCTCGGCGAGCTTGCGCAAATCGACGCCGCGTTCCCGGATTTCGTCGAGATGCGTGATCTTGATGCCTTCCATGAACGACATGGTCAGCACGTCTCGGGTGGTGACGCCTGCGACAACCTCGGGAAAAAGGATGTGGTCGTCGTCGATGAAATTGGCCGACATTCGACGCATGCAGTCCGCCTCATGCAGGTAGTCGGTCTCACGACGCAAGAGGTCGACCAGCGACGCGTGGACGGCCTCGATGTTCTGCACGGGCACGAACCACTTGTAGACACGAACCATGAGCTTGATGACGCGCATGTCGACTCGGACGACATCGCGAATCCCCGGATACAGCACCTTCACTGCGACCTTTCGCCCGTCGTCCATGTACGCGACGTGTACCTGGCCGAGCGAGGCCGCGGCGACGGGCTCCGGGTCCATGCTTCGAAAGAACGCCGACGGTTGTGCACCGAGGCTCTCGACGAAGGCCTGCTCGATTTCGTCGAAGGGATGCGGCGGCACCGCGTCTTGCAGAGTCACGAGCCTGGTGATGTACGGGGGCGGCAAGAATCCGCCCATGATCGACAGGACCTGTCCCAGCTTGATGTAAACGCCGCGCAGCCGGAGCATCCCCGCGAGCGTCCGCTTGGAGTTCTTCTCGTCGATTCGGGCTTGGCGGCGGGTCAGCCAGGCCGGCAGGACGGGCTCTGCGTGACCTGTGACAGGATCGTCACGCCAGCGGCGAAAGATTCTCACGAGGGCCAATTGCACCATGTAGCTGGCGAAAATGACGCCAAAGACGAGCTGGGCGCGGACGAGGCGGACAAATAGATTCATACGGTTCGACGGTGGTGCACCATAGCAGCGATCGGGGAGCGTCCCACCGCTTTGGCAGATGGCCCAAAGGGTATAAGGTAAGCGGGTCGTGTCGAGTAGCCGCAGTCGAAAGCTCCGAGAGACGCTCAACCAGGCACTCCGCAAGGAGCGCCTGGGCAAAGCCCTGTTGCATTACGAGGCGCTTCAAGGTCTGGAGCGGAACGAGCCGCGCTGGCCGCATCGCAAAGGCGATCTGCTCAAACGGCTGGGGCGCCCGGAAGAAGCGATCACTGCGTACGAGCGAGCGGTAGACCTCTATGCGCGACAGGGGTTCGTGGCGCGGGCGGCGGCGATGGCCAAAGTCGTCTTGGCAATCGCTCCGGACCGAGTGGACGTGCTCGAACGGGTCAACCTGGATCCCGCGAGGAAGCTCTATCGCTCTGCAAGGTCCACGGTCGTCACGGCGGATTCCAGTGGCGAGCCCGACGACTGGCCAGGGATTCGGACCAAGCACATCTCCGTCGACGCACTGCCATTGGTGGCCGACGATTCGGCGGCAGACGACATGCTGAGGTTCACGAAGCCGCCCACTGCTCAACATCTTGCTCTCGATCTCGATATCTCCGAAGCAGAGCTACAAGACCGCCCCTCGACCGTCGATGGCCTCAGTCAGCGTCCGAGCGCGGAGCACCTTGCACAGCTCCCTTCGATGCCATTGTTCGCTGAGGTTCCAAAGTCGGTACTGTCGAAGATGGTCCAGGAGTCGCGTCTGATCGACCTCGAACCGGGCCAGAACCTGATCGACAGGGGCACTACGGCCGATGCCCTCTATGCACTCATCGAAGGAAGCGTTCAGCTGATCCGTGCAAGGGATGAGGACGCCGTCGTGTTGTCCGAGGGCGACATCGTCGGCATTTCGTGTCTCCTCGATCGCGTGAGCTACGAAGGGGACGTCACAGCGCGGACCAAGGTTCGCGCCCTTCGCATCAGCAGGCTACTGCTCGACCGGCTCGTCGCCGAGCACCCTGCGCTGGGCGACGTCTTGCTCCAAGTTCTTGGGCGTCGCCTGGTCGCAACCTTGGTACGAACCTCGCCGATGTTTTCGAGCTTCAGCAACGGCGCCCGCTCGGAGGTCGCGAGCTTGTTCGAGGTTCGCCAGGCGAACCAGGGGACTGTGATTCTGGAGGCCGGAAAGCGTGCGGACGGCCTTTACATCCCGATGATCGGCGAGCTAGCCGCCATCCATGCCAACGGAGAGGAGGCGGGGAGCCTCAAGCTCGGGCGCGCGCTCGGGCAGCATTCGATGCTAACGCGAAGCCCGTCGGACATGACGGTCAAGGCCATCTCCGATGTTCTGGTGCTTCGCTTGTCTGCCAGGCGTTTCCACGAGCTGGTTTCGACGCATCCCAACATGGTCGCGCACCTCGAGGAGCTCGCGAAAGAACCGAGCAAGCCGGTGTTCTCACTCTTGCCAGAGCCACACCGACAGAGCGGGACTTGAGGCCCGTCGCGGGCGAGGTGCACCCGTTGACGAACGCTCTATACTGAAGCTCCCATGAGTTACAGCGCCTCATTTCGTTGCGTCGCGGGTTGTCACGGAACCTACCCTCTCGACCAGGTAATCTATAACTGCCCCGAGTGCGGAGAGCTTCTCGAAGTCCACCACGACATGGACGCCTTGAGGGACCGAAGCGGGTCGGCTTGGATCAAGTTGTTCGACCAGCGTTGGATGACGCGAGACTGGCCGTATGGAAGCGGCGTCTGGGGCAAAAAGGAGTGGGTGCAGCCGAACCTTCGTGAAGAGAACGTGGTCTCGACAGCCGAGGGCGGCACCAACCTTTTTTGGGCGGAGCGCTACGGGAAGACGCTCGGTCTCAAGGACGTGTGGATCAAGAACTGCGGCAACAGTCACACCGGGTCGTTCAAGGACCTCGGGATGACGGTCCTGGTGAGCACGGTCAAACAAATGATCGAGGACGGCAAACCGATCCGCGCCATCGCCTGTGCGTCGACCGGTGACACCTCGGCTGCGCTTGCGGCGTACTGCGCGTCAGCCGGAATTCCATCGGTCGTGTTGTTGCCAAAAGGCAAGGTGACCACCGCGCAGCTGGTCCAGCCCCTAGCCAACGGCGCCCTCGTCTGCGCGCTCGACACAGACTTTGACGGCTGCATGGAAATCGTTCAGAAGCTCACCACCGAACCGGGCATCTACCTGGCCAACTCGATGAACTCGCTTCGTCTCGAAGGCCAAAAGACCGTCGCGATCGAGATCGTTCAGCAGTTCGACTGGCAGGTGCCGGACTGGGTGATCATCCCGGGCGGCAACCTCGGCAACGTGGCGGCGCTGGCCGCCGGCTTCGACATGATGTTCGAGCTGGGCCTGATCTCCAAGCGCCCGCGGATTTGCCTTGCCCAGGCCGAAAAGGCCAACCCGCTCTACAGAGCGTACAAGCAAGGCTGGGACAGCTTCGAGGCGATGACCGCAGGGGAAACCGAGGCCAGCGCCATCCGCATCGGCAACCCAGTGAGTGTCCGCCGCGCGATTCGCGCGCTCGAGGCATTCGACGGAGTGGTGGAGCAGGCGAGTGAATCCGAGCTGGCCGAAGCATCCGCTGCGGCGGACCGAGCCGGCAGCTACACCTGCCCGCACACCGGCGTGGCGCTAGCGGCCTTAGAGAAGATCCGAGCCAAGGGCCTGGTAGAGCCGGGCCAACTCGCGGTCGTCATCTCCACGGCCAACGGCCTGAAGTTCAGCGAGTTCAAGATCCGCTACCACGAAAACGAGATCCCCGGCGTCGAAAGCAAATACCCAAACACCCCGGTAGATCTCCCAAGCGAATTCGAAGCAGTAAAGGCTGCCGTCTTCCGAGAGCTAGACAAACGCGCCCAGTAAAAAGGGGACTGTCCCCTTTTTTAAAGGGTTAATTTGCTAGGCGTCCTGCGAGGAGCTCGCGGTCCGCACGGCGTAGGTTGACGAATCGAATTCGCACTTCGAAGCGCAGCTCGTCGACGCGCTTGGACCCAATTGTCCTCCCCTCGAACGGACGTTCGCCGCCATCGAGGACGAGCACGAAGCGAATGGGAGCCCCCGGTGCGAACGCTCGAGGGCTCAGCAGCGTAAGAAGCGCTCCGTCGAAGGTGCGAGCCTCGGCGTCTTCGCCGCTGTCCAAACGAATCTTCAAGCTCATCCCTTCTGGCGCCGCATTGCTGCGCGTGCTTCTTTGAGGTCTTCCTGCTTTCGAATCGAATCTCGCTCGTCGCCCTTCTTCTTTCCGCGGCCGAGCCCAAGCTGAACCTTGGCCACGCCGTTCTTGAAGTAGACCTGAAGCGGCACCAGCGCATAGCCGCGCATCGTGAGCCGCCCACGGAGATTCTCGATTTCGCGCTTGTGCACGAGCAGCTTGCGGCGTCGTTGAGTCTCGTGCCCTGCGTGGCCGCCCTGCTCATAGGGCGCGATGTGCATGCCGTAGAGAAAGAGCTCGTCAGCGTCGATTCGGCAGTAGCCTGCTTCGAGATTCCCTCTGCGCGCGCGGAGACTTTTGACCTCGGTGCCGTAGAGCACCATGCCAGCCTCGAGCCGTTCCTCGATGTCGTATCGTTGGGCGGCCTTCGGGTTGCGGCACACCAGGAGCTCCATCCCCGGAACGCCTTTATCAACGCGCTTCTTCGCCATCCGCTTCCGGCTCTAGCACGGGCTCTTCCGCTTTGCGAAGTTGGTCGAGCCACGCGAGCTCCGCCTGCAAGCGATCGACCGTCGAGACATCGTCACGCGCTTTGGCCTCTTCAACCGCCTGCTTCCGACGTTCAATCTCCTGGTCCCAGCGCGCGCTCGCAGAGGGAGAATCTTCGAGCACCCAACTCCGCGCGATCGCCTTCACGGGGAACTGAACTCGGGCATCGGGCACCGGCGAATCGGGAACCGACACCTCCAGAAGAAGTCGCGGCCAAGACGCGTCGATCTCCATGACGCAGGGGGATTCTCCCCACTCGGAGCGGGGCCTAAAAACCTCCGACGCGTAGCCATCGGCGTCGACCTGAGCCCAGGCGAGACAGGTGCGGTCCCTTTCCCGAATCGCCACCACCACATCGCGCCGGCCGTCGCGGTCGAAGTCGGGCCGGGGGTCAGGGGCGAGCTCGACCCAGAGCCGCTCCGGCCAACGCACGTCTGGGACCTGAACCGACAAGGTGGGACCGCGCGAGGAGACCACGCGAACCGTCGTGTCGGGGCCCCGAGCGGCGTCGAAGGCTACGAAGTCGCGCTCGTCGATCCGGCGGCCGATCTCGAAACCGTGCGCCTGAAGGTCCGCGATGATCGCGTCCGCCTCCCCACTGGGGTCGACGCCGATTCTCAGATAGTCGAGCGGATCTTGGACCGACTCGGGCTGCGCACACCCTACTAAGCACGCGCACCAAAGAATGAAGACCCGCACGCGGCTACTTTACGTCGCTTCGATGAGAACGCGAGCCGCCAGCACGAAGGGCTGAACCTCGGCCACACCGCCAGCCTTCAGAGCCGCCGAAGCGGCCCGGAGCGTCGCCCCCGTCGTTCGCACATCATCGACGAGAAGGACCCGCCGCACCCCGGACAGCCGCCAAGGCGCAAACGCGCCGGCGATGTTCCGCTGGCGCTCGGCATGCGGCAGGTCGACCTGGCTCGGCGTGTTCCGCACCCGACGAAGCCCCCGCAGCAACACGGGAACCCCGAGTGACCGGGCCAAAGGCCTCGCCAGCAGCGCGGCCTGGTCGTAGCCACGCGCGCGACGCCGCCGCCAGTGGAGGGGCACGGGGATGACAGCGTCGACTTCGCCCGCCCAGCGTTCAGCGTGCTCCACCATCCACGAGGCGAGCACCGCGCCGAGCTCGCTGCGGCCATCGTACTTGAAGCGCTGAATCGCATCGGCGATGGGGCCACCGTACTCGAAGACGGCGCCGTGGCTGGCAATCGGTTCGAGGAGGACGGTGCAGGAAGCACAGAAGACCGAAGCGCCGTCAGCCAGGTCGTCGCAGCCAGCACAGCGAGTGGGGGCGACGAGGCTGAGGAAGCCTTCCAAGAAATCTCGCATGCAACCGTATCGGCCCGTTGCGATCGGGGTTGCCCGTGTCACCGACACCGACACCGACACTGGCAAACCTAACCCCTCGAAAAAGGGGACAGTCCCCTTTTTGAAAGGGTTAACTCTTCGGCGCTGGGCGCTGGCGGATCAGCTGAAGCGGGCTGCGCAGAGTGTGGTGTTGAACATCGCGGAGGCGCGTGGGAATGACGCGGGGAACGCGCGGGCTCGGTTCTCCACCGCATGTGGGTCCGCCAAAGAAGTCCGGGCCGCCCTGAACGTCGCGACCGACTGGGGCTACATCGAGACCCACATGGCGACCCACCTCGACGAGAAGCTCGACGAGGTGTGCGCCATCACCTGGTGCTTGGGCCGAAGGCTCTAACGGCCCGAAAGCCTCCAGGACATCGCGCAGACTTCATCGAGCGCGATGTCCACCTCTTTGACTCGCGAGTTGGGCACGTATCCGTAGGCCACCGCGAGTTGAAGCCCCGCTCGCACCTCCTTGGCCGAGCCGCATGCCGTTGCGAATCGCGCTCTCGCCGTCCCGGCATCGTTTCCATCTGCTTCGGCAATATTGAGCACTACGCTATTCATCGCCCGGTGAATCTGCTCGAAGAGCGACCTGTCGCGCTTCCGCACGACCGGAAGCACCTGCCGCAGCCCGCCTGCTGCCTGAAGCGCCTTTTGCTGAATGATGAGTCCCATGAGTGATCTCCTTTTTCGCGTGTGAGTGGGGTTCCCCGAAAGGGCGAAAGCCCGCCCCCACTCACACGCGAAAAAGGAGATCACGATGACCAAGTCAAGTCACAAGGACACTGACGCTGGCCCTGACGCTGGCACTGACACTGGCACTGCCACTGTCGCTGGCACGGACACTGGCACTGCCACTGTCGCTGGCACTGCCACTGTCGCTGACGCTGACGCTGGCACTGACACTGGCGCTGTCACGAGGGGCCGCAGTAGACTCCTTCGCTGAGAGGGAGAGTCCCATGCGAGACCTGCAGAACCGGACGGCGCTCGTGACTGGAGCCTCCAAGGGCATCGGTGTCTACATCGCCCAGGCCTTGGCGGCGGAAGGCATGAACCTGATCCTCGCCGCCCGTTCCGCCGACAAGCTCGAGCAGGTCGCCGATGAGCTGCGCGCGACGGGTTGCAGGGTCCTCTGCATACCCACCGACCTCAGCGATCGGGGCTCCCTCCGCGAGCTCGTGAATCGAGCGGAAGGGGAAGGGGGCGGCGTCGACGTCTTGGTCAACAATGCCGGCGTGGAGGACTGGATGACGTTCGACCAACTGCCCGTGGAGCTCATCGACAAGGCGATTGAGGTCAACCTGAGGGCCCCTGTGGTTTTGTCCCGGCTGTTGCTGCCGAGAATGCGCGAGCGGGGTCGAGGTCACATCGTCAACATCTCATCCTTGGCTGGCATGGGCCCGGTCGCATACGCGGAGCCGTACTGCCTGACCAAGCACGGTCTAGTTGGCTTCACGCGCAGTCTTCGAGCGACCGCACGAAGCGAGAACTACCCGGTTAGCTGCTCCGTCATCTGTCCAGGCCTGGTCGACGCCGGGATGTACCAGGACGCGACTCGAGATTTCGGCGTCAAAGCGCCTCTGGCTGTCGGCAGCTCGCCGCCTGGCAGGGTGGCCCGCGCGGTGGTCCGAGCAGTCAAACGCGACCTCCCAGAGATCATCGTAAACCCGATCCCCTACCGTCTACCGCTCGCCATCGGTCTGCTCGCACCCCGCTTGGCGCAGTGGATGGTCCAGTGGCTAGGCATCTCGAAGTTCTTTCGGATGATTGCGCGGCAACGAGACCGGCAGGTGCGCTAGGGCTGGCACAGACGCTGGAGCGGGCGACGGGATTCGAACCCGCGACGTCGACCTTGGGAAGGTCGCACTCTACCACTGAGTTACACCCGCAAGTACGCGCGAGGAGTAGCTTTCCTGGGTCCGGGCGTCAAGCGAGGGCCCCGCCGTGGCGGAGCCCTTGATCGCCTGCGTGGAATCTACCGCGTATGCACGAGCGGCAGACCATTCGTGCCCACTGGGATGTAGACCGTGGTGTGGTTCGGAGCGTTGGCCATGGCGCGCTGGGCTTGGATCGCTTCGTGCTGCAGGTAGTTGGGGGTGAGCGTCGTGTTGATGATCTTCTGTGCCTCGGCGATCCCCTTGGCTTCTTCGATTCGGATCTCTGCGTCGCGCTGTGCGATCTCTCGTTGTGTTTCTTTCTCTTCGAGAAGCTGCTTCGCGGCCAGCTTCTTTTCGACAGCCTGTGAGACCACTGGCGGGTAGTCGATGTTGCCCACGGCCAGGCGAACGACTTCGAAGGGCGTGGCCTCGAGATAGGCGCTCAGCTCGGTTTCGATGCTCGCGGCGATCGCATCGCGCTCCGCTTTGAGCTCGCGGCTCGCGTACTTCTGC
The DNA here is from genome assembly GCA_041821485.1 of Deltaproteobacteria bacterium. Lineage (GTDB taxonomy): Bacteria > Myxococcota_A > Polyangia > Polyangiales > Houyiibacteriaceae > SG8-38. The sequence continues at coordinate 7,137 of JBGUEF010000027.1, read as the reverse complement.
ACCGACTGACGCACGATGGTGCGGAAGGGCTCTTTGATGAATCGGGGGTACCAATGTTCGGAGCCGAAGCCCTCAACGACGGACTGCACTTGCCCTTGCTCGACCTTAATGACGGCGTGGACACGGAAGGCGACGTTGAGGTCGTCCTTCACGAGGATACTGAACTCCTCGGTGTAGGTGGTCGGTCGTACGTCGATGTTGACGACGCGGTTCCGCCAGGCGCTGATGCCGTAGTTACCCGGGCCCTGCACTGCACCGCGGAAGCCTCCCTGGCCGAAGACGCGTGGGTCTTCGAACACATAGCCTTCGTGGCCCGCGGGAGCGTGCGGGTTGGTGCAGCCGCCGGTGCCGAGGGTTGCTGCCATCAAGAACGCGGCGCTGACGATGATGTAGATGATGCGGCGCATGATTTCCTCCTTTGTTGCTTCATTGTTTTGATATTTATACAATAAGGCATAAAGAGGCATAGACAAGCATATGCTTGCATATTCATGAGGTTTCGTGCATAAGCATACAAATCTGGAGGGAGCCATGACCGACGAGTTTCGACGCATCAGCCTGATGATTCGCGAGGACCAGCACGCTCGGCTGCTGGATCTTGGCGTCAACATGAGCGGGCTGATCCGCAGCCTGATCGACGACCATTTGAGCGACTCGAAGATCACGCTCGCGGTGTCGGAAGAAACCGCGCACCTCTATCAGCAGGTCGTTTCAAACACCGGCAGTACCGACGCCGACATCGAGCCTTATCTAAGGGCCGCGCTGAAGCGGATGCTGAAAGACCGAATCACTCGCATGGAGAGGCTTCACAGAGCGATCAAATAGCGCATGCCCGCGACCCTGCATCGGCAGCTGAGATTTTCGCATCCGTCACCATTGGATGACGGTGGTACGCTGTGATTCTGGAGGTCGTATGGCGCATTGGGAGCATCGGGACGAGGCGAAGTGGGGAGACTTCGAATTCAATCAGCCCTACGCGAAAGGACTGAAGCGGCTCAAGGAAGAGGTGCTTGCAAAGACGGACTTTGACCCGGCGACGCTGTGGCAGTGGGGGACCATGCAGGCGATGGCGCTCATCGAGATGCTCAAGGAGAACGAGCGGACCTTTGGTGAGGAAGGGCAAAAGGCCGCATATCGCGCGCTCCGCAGGACCGGATACGACGTCGGACGCCAGATTCTCGAAGGAACGACCATTCCTGCGGAGATGACCGATGCCGAGTTCACGTCGTTCTATGCGACGATCATCAACCGCATTGCGTACGCGTCGCTCGAGGATCCGAAGATCGACGCGGAGGGTCAGGCGAGCTTTCACATTCTGTGGTGCCCGCACCAGGACCACTACGAGGCATTCGATTGCCGGGTGCAGCGTTACTTCGTGCAAGGGATGATCGACGCTGCGCAGGATCACGCCGAGCGTGTGGGTTTCCAAGTGCGATTTGACTACACGATTCCGGCTGGCGCGGAGACGTGTCACTTCACGATGTGGCAGGCGACCGATGAAGAGCGCGAACAATGGGAGCTCCTCACCGAGAAACTGGAACGGAAGGCGCTACGGGTCGTACGGGAAGAATGACGCAAGTGCCTGGGCGCTTCGGGATTTGCCTGGCGCTGGGACTGTGGGCTTGGTCCGCTCCGGCTGGTGCGCAGGATCTCGTTGCGCCTCGGGTGAGGTCGCTTCCCGGTGTCCAGGTGCCGGCTGGCATCGAGGTGCCTGAGTCCGGTGTAGTTCAGGTGCGGGTGCGAATCGATGCCGATGGGCGCGCGGTGGTCGAGAAGTGTGACGGCAGCCGCGCGCTTTGTGATCTCGTCATTGAAGCAATCGCGAAGGCCGAGTTCGACCCTGCGACCCGCGACGGGAACCCAGTTCCGGCACAAGTCAGAGTCGATTTGCGCCTGAGGCCGCCGGGGGTCGACGAAGGGTCGGATGCTGCTCCGGAGGAAAGCGTGCTCGAGCCGGGGCGCGCTCAGGTCGACAAGGAGCTGATCTTTTCGGAAACGGCGGAAGTGGACGCGCGCGCTCAGGCGCCGATCAAACTCGAGCTCGATGGGATTCGCAATATCCCGGGAACGTTCGGTGAGCCGTTCCGAATCTTGGAGATGCTGCCCGGCACCGTTCCCGTGGCGAATGGGCAACCCTATGTCTATGTTCGCGGAGCCCCGCCGTCAGGGACGGCGTACCTCTACGACGACATCCCGATTCCGCTGCTGTTCCACTCCGCACTCGGGCCAGCGACCGTGCACTCGGGGTTGATCGGCGGAGTCGATCTGTACTCAGGGGCCGGGCCCGCCCGCTACGGAGGGTTCACCGGCGGCGTAGTGGCCGCAAGGGCTCGCCGGATCCCCAATGACCGCGTCCACGGCGAAGCTGACCTACGCGCCATCGACGTGTCCGGCTTGCTCAACGTACCCACGCCCAAGGAGGGGTCGATGACCTTTGCCGGTCGGTACGGGTTTCCCAACCTCGTGCTCGGTGCGATCAACGTCGACGCCGACGTCGACTATTGGGACTACCAATACCGCACCGGTGTGGCGATGAGCTCGCGATCGCGCTTCGAGATGGTGGCGCTCGGTGGGCGCGATGACTCGACGATCGACGCCAGCGACCCGATGGAGCGGCTCGCACTCGACCTTCAGTTTCATCGGGTCGAAGCCCGATTCATGGGGAAGGTGAAGCGATGGGATTTCGTGGGAACGATGCTCTATGGCTACGATTTCTCCGACGTCGAGGATGCGTCGGCGAGCGCGGTCTCCGATGCGGGCGCGAGTATCCACCGAATAGGTCCGAGGTTTTGGGCGATCTACGGAGCCCCGAAAGTCCAGCTTCGCATCGGCGGAGACCTGTCCGGTCTATTTGGCTCCGCGCGATGCACGCCCGGCATCCAGAACGTCTCCGCTCCATGCGATCCAGCTTTCGCCGCCCAAGATCGCAGGCTCTTCGGGGGCACATTCGTCGACGCAAACATCTCGGCGCTATCGTGGTTGGATCTATCGCTCGGTGTGCGCGCCGACGTATGGAGCACTGGCGGCCATCGAGACGCCTCAGTCAACCCTCGCGCGCGCGCGACCTTCCACACGCTCGATCTGGCCGACGTCTTCGTTGGATGGGGGCTCGGCACAAGACCGGCGACGTTTGCCATTCCGCTTCCTGGCCTTGGTGACGTGCCCCTCGAGCCCGGCCTTCAACGGGCCAACCAGATCGAGGGCGGTGTTCGTTTCTTCCTACCTCACGATCTAACCTTCGAAACGCGCGGCTACCTCAACTTGTATACGGACCTTCGTTTCGTGGACGTCTTCACCGAGCCTGAGATCTCCGACGATCCAAGCCTGAGTCCCTTTCCGGCGGGGCTCCTCGACGATTCCGCGGATGGCAAGAGCTACGGTCTCGAGCTTCTGTTCCAGCGTCCGTTCGACATCGGATTCTCAACCTTGGTCAGCTACACGCTTGGTTTCAGTGACCTCACTGCGACGGCGTTGCTCATCAACATGCCGCCACAGACGTTCGACTACACGCCTTCGTACGACGTTCGGCACGTCATGAATGGCGTGCTGGCCTGGCAGGCAAAGTTCGGGCTGATCATCTCCGCCCGCATCTTCGCGAGGTCCGGCCGCGCGGAAGGCTGGCTCTGGCTCGACCCGTCGGGCGTGGTGCAGCAGTACGTGCAGCGTGTCCCCTGGTTCGTGCGCTTGGATGCGCAGGTTGCCTACGAGTGGGCAAAACCAGGGCGCCGCATGCGAATTGCCCTCGAATGGATCAACATCACGCAGGCACGCGACGCGCAGGAGGTCGACTCCACTGATCCGAGCGCGCCACTCGCCTGCCGCATCCGCTGGGGTGTTCCGTCGGAGCCGTGCCCGATCAGGTTCACCGACGCGATTTGGTTTCCCAATCTGTCGTTTCGCGCGGTGTTCTAGTGCTCGATGCCCGACCAGTGGTTCGGGTTGAGTGCGCCCGCGGCAGGCCTTACGTCGACCAGGAAGCCGGTCAGGTGTGCCATGCCTGAGACCTTCTCGAGCTTGTCCGGGCCGTCCGCCGCGAGCAGGTTGACGTTGACGCCGGTCGTCTTGCTGGCGACGCCCATCTTGCTGTCCTGGTGGCCCCAGCCGTGTGGTAGGGCGACGGTGCCAGGCATCAGCTCGGAGAGGAGCTTCACGGGAACGCGAACCGTGCCGGTGTCGGTCGACACGTCGGCCAGGCTGCCTTCTTGAACGCCCAATCGTTCTGCGTCCTGGGGGTGCACGTACAAGTGATTGGTCGAGCGGTCGCCTGAAACGAACTCCTCGATGTTGTGTGTCCAGGAGTTGTGGGTGGTGATCGCGCGCTTCGTAATCAGCTTGAGCTGGTCTTTCGTCTCGAGCTCGAGCTGGAAGTCAGCTTCTAGCTTCTCTGTCTGCTCGAGAAACACCTCGGGCGCGAGATGGACCTTGCGGTCGTCGTGAATGACGCGTTTGCCGAGGAAGCTGCCCGGGTCGTGCTCCGGACGGAGTCGGCCGTGCTTATCTTTCAGGAGCTTCTTAAAGCTGCCTTGCTTCGTGGCTCGGAGTAGGCCCGAGAGGAGAAGCTCTTGTGGGATCGATGGCTGCTTCCCGCGACGCCCAATCGAATTGAGCGCTTTCGCCGTTTCGAACACGCGCTGGGCGGCAGCCGAGCCCCACAAATTGACGCCGCTTGCTTTGGCGATGTCGACGTAAATCGTTGCCTCGTCTCGCTGTTCACCTTGGGGAGGCACCACGGCGCGGGTCGCCTGTAGGTACGGCTTCGACTGAAGTCCCAGCATCAGAGGGAACACGAACGGCAGGTCTGGGCGCTGGAACGGCGATGTACAGGGGAGCACATGAGTTGCGACGGACGCCGTTTCGCTCGGCTGGATGTCGAGGACGACGAGCAATTCGAGCTCCTTGAAGGCCTCGCGCAGGCGCCCCGAGTTGGCCATCGTGATGAGCGGATTGCCGCCAGTCACGAATAAGGCTTTGATCTGCCGATCACCGGGGGTGAGGATCTCGTCGGCGAGGATGCCGCCCGGCATGGAGTCGTTGACCGACTGGAAGTTGCCGACGCGGCTTTCGTTCTCATGCAAGAGGATGCCGGTCTTCTTGCCAAACGCCGCAAAATCAATGACGCCGGTGCTGACTAGGGTGCCACCTTCGCGGTCGAGGTTCCCCGAGATCGCGTTGATGCACTCCTGAATCCAAAACGCGAGCGAACCGTTGGTGCCCATGTTCACGCCCGTCGAGCAGTAGAGCGCAGCCCCGTCGGCCTCGCTGTATGCGCGCACCATCTCGCGGAGAGTCTCGGCCGGGATGCGCGTCACTTCAGCGGTTCGCTCGGGCGGCCATGCTTCGGCGACGCTACAGAGCGCGTCGAAGCCGGTCATGTGTTGGTCGATACGCGCGTGGTCGATCGTTGCGGTCGCTAGCAACTCGTGCAGGAACGAAAGGTAGAAGAACACGTCGGTGTTGGGGCGAATGAAGACGTGCTCGCCTGCTACTTTGGCCGTCTCGGTGCGACGGGGGTCGACGACGAAAATCTTCGCGCCGCGCTCCTCGACCTCTTTGAGGCGTCGAATCGGGTTCGACACCTGCAAGAAGCTCCACTTGGAAATAGCCGGATTGGCTCCGACGATGATTAGACACTCGAGCTTTTCGAGGTCGGGGAAGGGCTGTGTGAACGGGAAACCATAAAGCTGGCGAGCGACCGCAAACTTGTTGGCGCAATCCTGAGTGGCCGAGGAGAACAAGCTGGCCGAGCCGACGCCTTGCATGAAACCCTGCGCAAAGACCGGGTGCAACACCCCGAAGCCGGCGGCCGTGCCGACGTACATGGCAATGCTGTCGCGACCGTGGTTGTCGATCAGCTCGCGTACCTTGCTGCCGATGCTGCTGAGCGCATCGTCCCAACTCACACGCTGCAACTCGCCGTTCGTCCGCTGCATCGGATACAGCAGCCGATCAGGCGTGTTGTACAACCGATGCTGCTTGAGCCCCTTGAGGCAACCGTATCCGCGCGTCGCGACGTGGTCGTCGTCGGGCCTGATGTCGACGATCTGGTCGCCATCCACCGTGACCTCGAGACCACAAAGTGCTTCGCAGATGCGGCAGAACGTCTGGACTGTTTCGGCCATAACTGACCGAGTCTATAGGGCCTACTCCTCGTGGATCAACTCGTCGAAGGCGCGATTCACGTCGTCCATCGATTCCATGAGTAGATCGTCAGGGTTGTCACCAGAAGGACCGCCGAGGCGCTGCAAGCGCTGGCCCACCTCCCGGTACTGCGGTTCCCGCTGGAAGACGTACTCGTAGTGCAGACGCGCTTGGTCCGTCAGACCAGCGGTCTCGCAGGCCATCGCGAGCTCGTAGTGCAGGCCGACGGCTTCAGTAGAAGTCTTCTCGGGGCTTTCCAAACCGGACTGGAACGCTTCGATCGCGTCGCGCGGCTGGCCTTCCTCAATATAGATGAGGCCGATCATCGTCCAGCACAGGCAGCGCCGCCGCGGGTCCGACATCGCCACTTGGAACTCGCGTCGCGCGTCGGGAAACAGCCCCATCTCTTTGTACGCGATGCCGAGGTCGAAGTGCGTGTCGCTGTCGTCGTCGGCTACCTGTTCGGCGACGCCGGCCTTGAACTGCTCGAAGACCGTCTCGACGTCGATCATCTCGGCGCCCTCGTCGATCGGCGCGATCTCTGCGACTTCGGCGAGCTCCTCGGCGAGCCTCTCCGCGAAGTCGAAGCCCTCGTCGCCGGGTTCGAGCTCTTCGTATTCGAGCTCCATCTCGGGCGGTTCTGACGCCATCGGCGCCGGTATTGACGACACGTCGCGCTGCATGATGGGTTGCGCTACGGCGGATACGCCCGAGGACGTGGCTGCCAGCTCTTCGATCTCGCGCGCCTTGTCCAGCACGAGCGGATGGTCGGGAAGAGTGAGCTGAAGCTCGCTGACGATCGCACGCGCTTGCGTGAATAGGCCGTCGACCAAATACGTATCGGCAAGCTCGAGGGTTCGCTCCATTAGGTTGGGCGCGAGCGCAGCGATGGCTGGCGCGACCTGATTGCTTATCAGCGGCAGGGCGAGGAACTCCGAATAGGTCATCGGACCGAGCGCCCGCAGCGGGATAACCCGTCCACCCGTGGGCGGCCGCGGC
>JBGUEF010000026.1:0-20261 GCA_041821485.1 Deltaproteobacteria bacterium | reverse complement strand
CTCGGTCGCCTCACAGGCCGCTACGGGTGGCCAGCCCATCAAGACGATTCAGGCACAGCTCGGCCACCGCTCCTCGCGCAGCACGGATCGATACGCGCACCTGAGCAGCGGCGCGCAGCTCCGACTCGTGGAGTCCCTGGAGCCTCAAGCGCCCCCACACCAGGATCGGCACGTCCCCCTGACGTCCCCCGGTTCACACGGCCGCAAGCGATGAGTCACGCAAGCCGCGGCAATCACAAACCAAACGCGCGATCGAGTGCGGTGCCGGGGGCGGGATTCGAACCCGCATGTGTTTCCACGAGCGATTTTAAGTCGCCTGCGTCTGCCATTCCGCCACCCCGGCGATGGCGAGAACATCGCCTTAATGAACGAGCTCGTCCACTCGTCGAGGCATTTGCGGGCCTGGGACTTCGGGACCGGTGTCGACGATTCGATTCTTGCTGTCGACGAGCACGACCTTGGGCTCGTGCACCCTCGCCTCTTCGTCGCTCATCTCGCCAAACGTCGCGATGATCGCGAGGTCACCAGGGCTCATGTGATGCGCGGCGGCTCCGTTGACACAAATCACTCCGGAACCTCGCGGGCCTTCTAGCGCGTACGTCGCTAAACGTGTGCCCTGCGTAACGTTCCAAATCTGGACTTCTTCGTGTTGCAGGATGCCGGCGGCATCGAGCAAATTGGCGTCGATCGTAACGCTGCCTTCGTAGTCCAGGTCAGCGTGGGTGATCGTAGCTCGGTGGATCTTTCCGAGGAACATTCGTCGGCGCATGATTTGAACCTCCGTAGCGTCCCGAGACGGGTACGCTCAGATGCATCACAAATCTAGCCCCGGACCAGCCGGGTCGCAAGCAATTGCATCATTTGCGATCCTAATGCTGAAAACCCAACAATTTCAGGGCGAAGGCGCCGCGATGAACTCGAGGCCCAGCACATAGCCATCGGGCCGTGCCTGGGACCAAACCACCTTCGCGTGCTCGATGGTTTCGTGGTCGGGCGCCGTCCTAACCCGGAGGGTGCAGACGTGATCGACCGGCACGCCGGTGTCGACCGCGATGCGAAGACCGCCGACGCTGGCGTTGAGCGCTAAGCCTGAACCTCGCGCTGGCGCCAGGAGCTCGACCTCCGCGTCGAGGGCCCAGCGACGGAACCTGCGCCGTGCGCCGCGATGCACGTGGGCGTCAGCCCCACCCTTCGGCAAGATCGAAGAGAGTCTGTCGGTAACGGGTGTCAAAGCACTGCGGAATGTATCGAAGCGAGTGAATCTTGACCAGTGTTTTCTTCCGGCATTTGCAGCAAAAACATTCGCGCATCTACCCTTCAGGGGGAGACACCCCCATCACTTGTTGGGTCGCATACCAAAGCGGCTCATTTGGACACCCCGTGTCGACGGTGGTACGTTCCTCGACCCGAAGTGGTTGCTTTCTGTGAGTGGGTTGGAGGGAACGCTGACAATTCAGGACATTCAGCAGGCGCTTGCAGACGCCGGCGTCGAGATCTACCGGACCGACGAACGGGAGCTCCAAATCGCAGAACGCGTGCGCCTCCACATGATGGACTCCGGAGTTCGGGTCGTCCTGAACGGCCGGCTGGTCGTGCAGTTCACTGCCCGCACTCAGCGGTCGGACGCGCCCTCCGCCCATGCAGAAGAGCTCTTCCGGCGGGTGCGTGAAGAGATCGGCGAGCAGGCGGGAAACCGCGGCTACGAAGAGTCTGGCGCCGAGATCGTCGAGGTGAAAGACCCCGTCAACGAGGCCCGGGTCCTCGATGTCTGGCACGAGGTCACCTATCGCAAGCCACTCGCAGCGGTCGCCGACGCCGTTGCCGAAGTGCGTTGGGCGCTCGACCTCGAGAAATACGTTCGGCCCTGAGCGCCAACGCGCAGTCGCCCCGGAACGGATCAGAAGATCTACAGTCTGCGGGTGTTCGTCAAGTCTAATTGAGTTGCGCCGCTACGGGTAGAGCCGCTCGACGCGCCACACGTCACCAACACGTTCGTAGAGCCAGCGATCGTGCAAGCGATCATCACGGTTTTGCCAGAATTCAATTGTGGTCGGCGCGACACAGTAGCCACCCCAAAACGGGGGTCGCGACACCGAAACATTCTCGAAACGCTTGGCGGTTTCGAGCACTGCTGCTTGGAGGGATTCCGGTCTGTCGAGCACGGCGCTTTGGCGGGATGCCCATGCGCCGAGCTGACTTCCGCGGTCGCGGCTCGCGAAGTAGGAATCCGCTTCCTCGTCGGACACCCGTGCAACTGGGCCGCGAACTCGCACCTGCACGCCTGTCGTGTGCCAATGGAACGCTATCTCGGCGTGAGGGTTTTCGGCGAGATGCCTGGCCTTCGCGCTCGCGAAGTTCGTGAAGAAGACGAACCCGTTTTCATCGAAGCCCTTGAGCAAAACGAAACGCACTGTGGGCCGGCCTTCTCGGTCGGCTGTGGCCAATGCACAGCGGCTCACTTCGAACGGCTCAGTGGCGCCTGCACGCTCGTACTCGTTGGCAAAACGGGCGAGCGGATCGTCCAGCGTCACCCCTGAGGCCCCTTTTGCAGGTGCTTCTCGGCAATGTCCGCCCAAGAACCCTCCGGCTCGAGCGCAAGGTATCGCTCCCAATGAGGGCGGGCCGCGGCTCGCTCACCCTTTTCTTCGAGCGCCATCGCCAAATTGAACTGCGCATCCGCGAACGAGGGGTCGCTCTGCAGCGCCGCACGAAACAAGACCACCGCCTCATCGACCTCGTCGCGCTCGAAGCAAAGGAACCCCAGGTTGTAGAGCGCCTCTGGCTGTTCCGGGTCGCTCTCGAGCGCACGCCTGTAGTAGCTCTCGGCGGCTTCGGTTTGATCACGCCGGTACTCGAGGTTTCCGAGGTTCGTCAGTGCCGTGGAGAGAGTCGGGTCGAGCGACAACGCCTTCTGATACGCTTGCTCGGCCTGGTCGTACGTTTCCTCGTCCTCGTCGAAGCGACAGCCTTCGAGATAGTGCTCGTAGGCGCGAGATCGATCGTCGTGGTCGAAATGCAGTAGCCGAATGACGTCCGACTCCAAGCCGTCGATGCGAAAGTCGAGCACCGCCTGGCCGGTCGTTGGCTCGTAGGTCCCGGCGGCATCCTGCACGAGGACGGTCCTTCCGTCTGCCAGGACCCGAAGCTCCGATAGCGGCTGCGCCGTCTTTGGAAACGCCTCGCGCAGAGACTCGACCGACCGGCGCACCTTCTGAAGAGGCACGCCCTGCTCGAGAAGCCCCTTGGCCGCCCGCACCCCGACCAGATCTTGAAAGGTATAGTAGTTGCGGCCAGCAACGCGTGCGGAAGGGCTCAGCAACCCGGAGCGGTGCCAGTACCGCAACCTAGATGGCTTGTAGCCGAACAGGCGCGCGACCTCGGGAACGGTGTACAGGCCGTCTCGCGGATCGCTCCGTGGAGGAGCAGGCTGCGAAGGGGCTGGTTCCGGGCTTGCGGTCCGGCTCAGTTTGCCGTCCGCCCCGAAACCAACGCGAATCACGTTGTCCCGATCGCTGCTTTCGCTCAACTCGCTCTCCCCGCATGAGAATAGGCCGACCCCGTCTCCATGCAAGCCAGGCGGTGCTAGGCTCCGGCCATGGCACACCCACCGGCAGCCGGTCCGATCGCGTTTCTCTCGGACGTGCACGGAAATCTAACGGCCCTGGAGGTCGTGCTGGCCGAGCTCAAACGATTCGATGTGAAGCGTATCTATGTCGCGGGCGACCTACTCCTCGGCGGCAATGAGCCACTCGAGGTGTGGCAACGCCTGCAAGGCCTGGGGGCGATCTGCGCCCGTGGGCCCTCCGACCTGGCGCTCGGCTCGGTCGATCCGGGCAGCCTGGTCCCGATCGACGAGGAGCAGCGCCGCCAGGCCCGTCTGTTTGCGCAGACGCGGGGAGCGATCGGCGACCTCGTCGCGGAGCGGCTTCGCCGCCTGCCCGAGCAGCAACGGATACCACTGGTCGACGGCCGCGAGATCTTGATGGTTCACGGCTCCCCGGCCGACGCCAACCGAGAGATCAGCCACGACCTCACCGACGACGACCTCCTCGCACTGATGGATGACGATCCGGCGGACATCATCGTCTGCGGCGCGACGCACGTCCCCTTTCAGCGCGCCGTCGAGGAGTATCACATCGTGAACGTCGGGTCGGTGGGCGCTGCGCCAGAAGGACAGGTCGCGCACTACACCGTCGTAACGCCGCGAATGAGCAACGCCGACATCCTTCAGGACTGGATCAGCTACGAGGAGCCCGAGGCTTCCTAACCAGCGGCAGCCTTCCGCTCATCCGGCTCTTCGGTGCTCACTCGGAGCATCTCGACTCGGCGAACGTGCCGTTCATCCGCATCCTGGACGACGACGCGATATGGCCCTGCGACAAGAGCCTCCCCGATCACGGGCACCTGACCCGCAAGGTGGACCAACAATCCCCCCAAAGAATCAAAGTCGGTCTTGTCCTCGCAAATCGCTTCCCCGAGATGCTCTTCGAGGTCGTACACCGAAATGCTCGCATCCACGAAGTAGTGGCCGGGTGCGCGTTCATAGACCAGCGGGGCCTCTTCGTCGTGCTCGTCCTGAATCTCCCCGACGATTTCCTCGACGATGTCTTCCAAGGTCACGATGCCAGCAGCGCCGCCGAACTCGTCAACCACCACCGCCAGATGAGAACGGCGGCGTTGCATCTCGCGAAGGAGTACGCCGATTTTCTGACTCTCCGCCGCAAAGAAGACCGGTTTTCGCAGCACATCCGCCAACAGGACACCGTCCGAATCCGGGGTATTGCGCAACAGTTGGAAAAGGTCCTTCGCGTAGAGGATGCCCTCCACCTGATCGATCTGTCCGCGGTAAACCGGATACCGGCTGTGGCCGGACTCGATGACGCTGGCGAGCACCGCGTCGATGCTGGTGTCGAAGTCAAACGCCACGACCTGCGTGCGCGGGACCATGATCTCCCGAGCGACGGTGTTCTTGAACTCGAGGACGCTTCGAAGCATCTGAGCATGCTCCTCTGCGATGGTGCCCGTCTCTTCGCCCTGCTCGATGACGTGTTCGACCGTCAGATCGGCCAGGCGCGCGGAATCCTCCAGCTCGACCTCTGGGACGAGCTTGACGACGAGCTCGCCGATCCAAGTCAAGGGCGCGGCAAGAGGCGTGAGAAGCAAATCCACGGGCCTCAGCCACTTCCAAACCCGGAGGGTCGCTTGCCCTGAGCGCTGGCGAACGACGCCACCCGCAATCGTCGCCACAATCGCGTAGGCCACGGCAGTGCCGACGACCCCGAGGAGCGCGATCCACAACCCATACGGCTGCAACAATGAATACGCCACGAAGGTCGCAGCGAGCGCCACACAGAGCACACGGCCCAGCAAGAGACGCGACTGGACGGCCTCGACGTCCTGCAGAACCCGCTCGGCAACCTTGGCGTTGCGGCCTTCGCCTTCCGACAGCGCCTGCAGACCCGCTTCACCGAGCGTGTGGAAGCCGGAGCCAACAGCTGCAAGCAGCGCGCCCAGACCCACGCCGCCGACAATCGCGGCGACCAACTGTATACTTGGAACGTCCAAGACCTTGTGAGCTTTTAGATTACCGAGGACGGCAATCGGCCGCAACAGGGAGGGTTAATCATCGCGGCGCTGGTCCCGAAGGGCCCGAATTCGCAGGCGAAGCGCGTTGAGCCGAATGAACCCAGTCGCGTCGGCCTGATCGTACACTTCGTCCTCCTCGAAGGTTGCGAACTCCGGGTCGTAGAGCGTATTCGGGCTTCTCCGGCCCACGACGTCCGCGCTGCCCTTGTAGAGCTTGATGCGCACCTCACCGGTGACGTCTTTTTGGGCGTCGTCGATGAGGGCCTGGAGCATCTCGCGCTCCGGTGCAAACCAGAAACCGCGATAGACCAGCGACGCATACTCGGGGATCAATCCGTCACGAATCCGCAGCACCTCGCGGTCGACGGTGATCGACTCCACCGCGCGATGTGCCCGTTGAAGGATGGTTCCGCCCGGTGTTTCGTACACGCCGCGTGACTTCATGCCGACGAACCGGTTCTCGACGATGTCGACGCGACCAACACCGTGCCTCGAGCCGATCTCGTTGAGGCGTTCGATCAAGGTAGCCGGAGAAAGCCGCTCGCCGTCCACGCTAACGGGATCACCCTTCTCGTACCCGATGACGATGTACTCGGGGGTATCGGGCGCATCCTGGGGGTCTGTCGTCCAGCGGAACATGTCCTTGAGCGGCTCGTTCCAGGTGTCTTCGAGGACACCGCCCTCATAGCTGATGTGGAACAAGTTGGCGTCCATCGAGTACGGCTTCTCGGCGGTGACCTCGATGGGGATCTTGCGGTCCTTGCAGTATTCGATGCAATCGGTCCGCGAACGCAGAGACCAGGTCCTCCACGGCGCGATGACCTGGATGCGCGGGTCGATAGCCATCGCCGTCAGCTCGAAGCGAACCTGGTCGTTACCCTTTCCGGTCGCGCCGTGCGAAATCGCATCGGCGCCCTCTTTGTGGACCACTTCCATCATCGCCTTGGCGATGACGGGGCGCGCGATCGAGGTTCCGAGTAGGTAGTCGCCTTCGTAGATGGCGTTCGCACGCAGCATTGGAAAGCAGAAATCGCGAGCGAATTCTTCCTTGAGATCCGCGATGATGCACTTGGAAGCACCCGTCGCGCGGGCCTTCTCGTCGAGGCCGCCGAGCTCCTCACCTTGGCCGATGTCCGCGCAAAACGCGATCACTTCGGCGTCGTAGGTCTCTTTGAGCCAGGCCAGAATGACAGATGTGTCGAGGCCGCCGCTGTAGGCGAGCACGATCTTCTTGGGGTGTGCAGCCATGGGGCGGGATGGTAGTGGTCCGCGGACCTGGCGCAAGCGGGCACGCCGTCAGGCCACCCGAAGGATCGCCTTGGCTTCCAGAAGCTCGGTAAAGACCCGGAGCGCCTCCAGCCTGCCCATCTGGCAGAGCTCGAGCACCTCGGCGACGCTGGTCTGGCCGTCGATGAGCGATAGGAGGAAGGCCGCCTGGGGATCGAGTCCCAGCCACTTCACTTTTGCAGCGGGAACCGCAAGATTAAAAACGTATTCGAGTGAGCCGATGCGGGTCGTGTATTTGGTTTCCAGGCGGGCCCGGCTGGCATCGGCGTACTGGCGGGCGCCTTCATCGTTCGGATCGAGGCCGAGTTGGAGCTCCGCGGAATGCAACGCGGCCGCGTAGTCCCCGAGCGCAAAGTGATCCGCGATCTCCAGGTGAATCTCATCCGGGCTTGGCTCGCCGGCCTCCTGCACCGCGGCGGCTTCGACTCCCACCGCGGGCGGTAGGAGACTGCGCCGATCGCGGTCGACCACCCAGGCGTCCCCCGAAGGACGGCTGGTCGGCCTTTCGCCGGCACCCTCTCGGGCGAGCCCGCCGGCCAAGTCGATTGTTCCGTCCGCACCGAGCACGCTCGGGAAGTTGGAATCACTCGAACGCGGTCTGCCCGTCGACACTGCTCAAGCCGACTTGCCGACCACGCCCTTGAACATGCGCTGTGTTCGGCCGAGCGACTCGAGCTCGTCCTTGAGCCCGGCAATATCGCCATGCTCTAGCAGGGTGCGCGCGTTGTCGACGACGCCCTTGGCCTTGTCGATGGCGTCGCGCCCGAAGTCGCTGCCCGCTACGATCGACTCGACCTCTGGGAAAAGGCGCTCGATCTCGGCGATGAGCGTTTCCGCTTCCTGCCTGACCTGCTCGGTGGCTTCGTCTTCGCGACGCGTGATCGCAAAGTCCGACGCGTCGACCATCATCTCGTCGATCTCGTCCTCAGTGAGGCCGCTCGTCGCCGTCACGGTGATCGACTGCTCCTTGCCGGTCTCCACGTCCTTGGCGTGGACGCTGACGATACCGTCGGCGTTGATCTCAAAGGTCACCTCGACCTCGACCTGGCCGGCCGAAGCCCGCCGAAGACCGGTCAAAATGAATTCGCCGAGAAGCTCGTTGTCTTCGGCACGTCGCGACTCACCCTGCAAGACGAGAATTTTCACCGCCGTTTGATTGTCCCGCACCGTGGTGAACGGCTTGCTGCGAGAAGTGGGAACGGTGGTGTTCTGCGGAATGAGCTCTTCGAAGTAACCGCCGACGACCATGATGCCGAGCGTGTGCGGCGTGACATCGAGGAGGACCATGTCCATCTCGGGAGAATCGTCGACCAGCGCTGCACCCTGGATCGAAGCGCCGAGCCCGACCACTTCGTCGGGATGGACACCTTTACAGGGGTCGCGTTGGAAGAACTTGCTGACACGCTCCTGGACCTTCGGCATGCGGGTCATGCCGCCGACCAGAATGATGTCCTCGAGCTCGTCCTTCTCGAGGCCTGCCTCGCCGAGCGTGAGCTCGCAAATCTGAACGGTGCGGTCGATGAGGTCTGCGGTCAGCTCCTCGAGCGTGGCCCGTGTGAGCAGCCTCTGGAGATGGAGCGCCTCATTGCGCACGCTGGAAATGATGAAAGGCAGGTTCACCTCGGTTTCGGTCACCGCCGAAAGCTCGCACTTGGCCTTCTCGGCAGCGTCTTTGAGGCGTTGCAAGGCCATGCGGTCCTGCCGAAGGTCGATCCCGTGCTCGTGTTGGAACCCTTCGACGAGCCAGTCGATCACGCGCTGGTCGAAATCTTCGCCGCCAAGGAAAGTGTCGCCGGCCGTACTGAGGACTTTGAACACACCAGAGCTTGCAATCTCCAAGATCGAAATGTCGAACGTGCCTCCACCGAGGTCGAATACGGCAACGGTGCGATCAATGTTTTTCCCGAAGCCGTACGCGAGCGCAGCCGAGGTCGGCTCGTTGATGATGCGAATCACATCGAGGCCGGCGATCGCGCCAGCATCCTTGGTCGCCTGCCGCTGGTTGTCGTTGAAGTACGCGGGCACCGTGACGACGACCTTGTTCACCTCTTCGCCGAGATAGTCCTCCGCGACCATCTTCATCTCTTGAAGAACCATCGCGCTGACCTCAGGTATGCTGTAGACCTTGTCGCGCATCTTGAGGCGGCAGTCGCCATGCGGGCCCTCCACGATGTGGAACGGGCACGTCTGGATCGCGTTCTTGACCTGCGGGGTGTCCCACTTCCGGCCGATGAGGCGCTTCGCAGCGAACACGGTGTTCTCGGCATTGGTGACGGCCTGTCGCTTTGCGATGTGGCCCACCAAACGCTTGCCGCCTTCGGTCACGGCCACCATCGACGGGGTGACCTTGTAGCCCCCTCGATTTGCGATGACCACGGGCGTTCCGCTTTCGACGACGGCGACGCACGAGTTGAAGGTTCCTAGGTCAATTCCGATGACTCTTTCCATGCCCCACTTCCAAGCGCTCAGATGCGTTGTTCACATCATCCCCCGAGCTGCTTCCTCAGATTTTTCACCATCTCGTGCCCCGGGTCCAGCTTTGCAGCCTCATCGAGCTCTTTTGCTGCGCTCGCATCCATGCCCGCTCCGATGTAGATGCGGGCCAGCAGAACCCGCGTCTCTAGGGAATCCGACGCCAGCTCGAGGCTCCTGAGGGCGAAATCGCGTGCTTTTCGTAGGTCGCCACCGGCGGCCATGATGGCTTTCGCGGCCCGGCGTGGGGCTAGAGGATCGTCCGGCGCGGCCTCCGCCACCTTCGCCCATGAAATGCTCGCAGCCGCCCAGAGGTTGTTGTCTTCCTCGTACTTGGCCTGTTCCCGGTGGATGTCGAGGAGTTGGACCCGCAAGTGGGAGTTGACGCGCTGGTAGTGTTGCTGCAGCTCGGCGCTGTTCGAATCGAGGGCGATTGCCATTCTCAGCGCGGTCGCCGCCGCCGCGAGATCTCCATCGGCCTCGGCCACTCGGGCGTTCTCGATGTGATGCGCTGCGCGGTCGACACCACCGGTGAGCACCGCGGTCTGCTTGAGCGATCGCGTCAGGTCCCGGAGCGCTGTCTTCTGGCCAACCTTCGCAGTGGGCGCGGGCATCGATCGGACTGGCCGGCCACGTCGAGCAGGCCCTTGGGGTCGACCGCCAAGCTTCCGTTCCAGAAGCTCACGTCTACGTTGCATGCGATCGTACTCCGGCGTTCCAGGCACGACCGACGGCGCAGTTTTCGGAGTAGCCGCACTCGGCTGCCAGTCTCTCGCCGCCGCAGTCGCTGACACGGGCTGCGCCTGACGTTCGGCAACGGGCGCCCTGGTCAGCGCTTTGGACATGGCCTTGGCGCGCTCTTCCACGCGGTCCATCTGCTTCTCTGCAGCAGACACGGCGATACTTTGCTTGAGGTAGCGATCGTAGGCCTCTCTCTTTTTCGCGCGCCCGACAGCCTCGTACGCGTCGGTAACCTTACGGAAGACTACTTCCATCTTTGGTTTGAACGAGCCAAGTCGCTTTCCGTAGTACGCGTCCGGATGGAACACCTTCGAGAGCGCGAAGTAGGCGTTTCGAATCTCGACGCGCTCCGCATCCATCGCGACCCCGAGGAGCTCGTAGTGATTCAGCTTGTCCGAACGATGGAACGCTTGGATGATCCGCTCCTGAAGCACACCGTCGATCTCGACATCCTCGACCAGCTCCGTCTCCGGCGGCGCGCTCGACGCCTTGGGGGCGACCCACTCGACGAGCTTCAAAGAGACCAGCCGTTCGATGGACGCGAACACCTCCGCGGGTGCGAGCACGGTTAGATCGGCGATGTCCTCCACGTTGAGGACTCCGTCGATGCAGGAATGGACGAACGCCTCCTGCGCGCTGATGTCATGTGCCCCGACATCAGCGTCTTCGACCTGTCGCGGGATCTTCTCCTCCGCCATCGAACGCCTAGCTGCCCCCTACCCCAACAGTCTAACGTGGCCGTTCCACTGACATCCACTTCGCAGGCCCTAGGCGACGAGCCACTCCAGTAGAGCCTTCTGGGTGTGTAGCCGGTTTTCCGCCTCGTCCCAGACCCGGGACTGCGGCCCATCGATGACCGATGCGCTCACCTCCTCGCCCCGATGGGCAGGCAGGCAGTGAAGGAAGATCGCGTCTGGGGCCGCACGCTTCATAGCGGCGTCGTCCACCATGAAGCCCGAAAACGCGCGCTGCCGCTCCGCTGCCTCGCCTTCCTGACCCATGCTCGCCCAGACGTCGGTGGTGACCACTCGCGCGCCGTCCAAGGCCTCCTTGGGGCGTTCGACGACGCGAATCTTCGCCCGGCGGGCAAGTCCCTCGGCCAAGACCTGTTCATCTGGCTGGTAGCCAGGCGGGCAGGCGAGCACGAGCTCGAAGCCGGCCACGGCGGCAGCCGCGATCCACGAGTGCGCCATGTTGTTGCCATCGCCTATCCAGGCGACGCGCATACCCTCTAGCGACGGCCCGAAGTTCTGACGAATGGTCATCATGTCGGCGAGCAACTGCACCGGATGAAACTTGTCGGAGAGCCCGTTCACGACGGGAATGGTCGCATGGCTTGCAAGCGCTTCGAGTCGGTCGTGACCGAACGTTCGATAGACCGCACCGTGCACGTAGCGGCTCAACATGTGGGCAGTGTCTTCAATGGGCTCGCCCCGTCCGAGCTGCGTGTCTTTGGAGTTGAGCGTCACCGGCTGCGCGCCGAGTTCGTGAATCCCCACCTCGAAGGAGAGGCGTGTTCGTGTCGATGCCTTTTCGAACACGACCGCGACCGACTTGCCCTGCAACGGCTGCGGGTGTGCGGGCCTCCCGCGAAGGGCCTTGAGCTCGGCTGCCCGGTCCAGGACCCCGAGGAGCTCGTCACGACTGAGGTCGAAGATCGTCAGGAAGTGCCGTGTCATGACTTCCTCGGTGCATCGGTGAGGATCTTCTCGAGAATCGAAAGACCCTCGTCGAGCTCCTCTTCAGTCACATTGAGTGACGGCGAGATTCGAACCACATGGCCGCCCGCAAGCGTGAGCAGCAGCCCGGCCGCATGAACGACCGCAAGCGTCGCGCCCGGATCGACGTCGTCGGCCAGGACCAGGCCTTGCAGCAAGCCGAGGCCCCGCGTACCCACTGTGCTCGAAAGGCGCGCGTCGAGCTCAGTGAGCCGGCCAGCCAAATACTGCCCGAGGGCCCGGGCATTTTCGATGAGTCCTTCCTGGTCCATGATGTGCAGCACGGCAAGACCCGCGGCGCAGGCGAGCGGGTTGCCACCGAAGGTGCTCGCGTGGCTTCCGGGAGGAAGTCCGCCAGCGAGACGCTCCGTCACCGCCATCGCGCCGAGCGGGAAACCTCCGCCAATGCCCTTCGCGAGCGAGCAGGCGTCCGGGACGACGTCAAACCACTCTTGCGCCAGGAAGCGTCCGGTTCGGCCGTATCCCGTTTGGATCTCGTCGAAGAAGAGCAACGCGCCCCGCTCGTCGCAAATGCGCCGCGCGCCTTTCACGAATTCATCGGTGGCAACGACGATGCCGCCCTCGGCTTGCACCGGCTCGAAGATGACGGCTGCCGTCCGGTCGGTCACTGTCGCGTCGAGCGCTGCGAGGTCGTTGAAGTCGATGAAGCTGACGCCCTCCACCAACGGCTCCATACCCTTGTGGTACTTGGTCTGCCCTGTCAGCGACAGCGCACCCATGGTCCGACCGTGGAAGCTATTGACCGTCGACACGAACTCCACCCGCTTTTCGTCCCCGCGGTCATGGTGGTACCGGCGTGCGAGCTTGAGCAGCGACTCGTTGGCCTCGGAGCCGCTATTGCAGAAGTAGACCCTGTCGAACGGAGTTCGCGCGCAAATAGCCTCGGCCAGCTCGATGGCGCGGTCATTGTAAAAGATGTTCGACACGTGCATCAGGCGGGCCGCCTGCTCGCCAATGGCCGCCGCAAGCGTCGGATGGCTGTGCCCCACCGAAAGCACGGAAATCCCGCCGGACAGGTCCAGGTACTCACGGCCGGAGGCATCGGTCACGCGACGGCCAAGCCCGTGCGTCAGAACGAAGGGCGCGGGCGCGTAGTTGCCGAGCTGAACCTCTTTCGCGGTGCGAAGCATGTCATCCTGCCTGGTCATGGTCTGCCTTTGGGGAAGCCCGGGGCATACCACCATTGCCCAAGGCCGTCGACCCTGGTCCGGCAGGCTCAGCGCGTGATTTCGGTGCCGATGCCTTCGTCGGTGAAGATCTCGAGCAGCACCGCATGGCGCACCCTGCCGTCGATGATGTGCACTTTACGGACACCACCTGCCAATGCGCTCAGCGCACAGTCCACCTTCGGGATCATCCCGCCTTGAATGACCCCGTCGAGCTTGAGGGCGTCGATCTCCGACGCGCTCAGCGAGCTCGCCACCTCACCGTCCTTGCTGCGAACTCCTTCGATGTCGGTGAGCAGCACGAACTTCCGCGCAGGAAGCGCCTCGGCCACCTTGCCAGCGACGGTGTCGGCGTTGACGTTGAGCGAATTGCCCTCGGCGTCGACCGCGATTGGAGCGATCACAGGAATGAAACCGTCGTCGACGAGCCGGCGCACGATCTCTGGATTGACCTGCGTCACGGCACCCACCCGCCCTGGGTCGACCCAGTTCCCGCTCTTGGTCTTCATCTTGTTGACCTTCTTCGCGCGCAAGAAGGCATCGTCTTTTCCAGTGAGCCCGACGGCGCGGCCCCCGTGTCCTGCGATCAACGAGACGATCTCCGAATTGACCTTGCCGCCCAGGACCATCTCTACGACATCCATCGTGTGGTCATCGGTAACGCGGAGCCCGTCGAGCCGCTCCGAAACCACACCGAGCGCCTTGAGCATCTGGTCGATCTGGGGCCCTCCCCCGTGCACGACCACCGGATGAAGCCCCACGTACTTCATCAACACCACGTCGCGGGCAAAGCTGTCTCGCAACTCGGGATCCACCATCGCATTGCCACCGTACTTGATGACGAAGATGTCCCCATGGAACTCCCGAATGTAAGGGAGTGCCTCTTGGAGGGTGGCGGCTTTTTGGATCAGGTCATCCACGGAGAGGCGTATAGCAGAAGACCGGGACCGGGGCCGTTTCCGGGACCGTGTCAGTGTCAGTTGGCGTGACTGCTAGCTTTACAGTCTGTAACCGCCCCCTATCAGCAGCTCGCCCCCTTTCGACGACCGTTCACCGATGGTATCGAACGACTCGCACGATAGCTGAATCGCGTCGGCGATGTTCGTGATAGCTCCGAGGCAATGACACAGACACAAACGGTCAAGACCTTCTACACCGACAACCTCAAGCGCGGTCGCGTGGGAGGCACCATTCAGAACTACATGGGCTTCTTCGACGAGTCGAACGGCGGGGGTCTCGAGGCGCGTAAGGCGAAGTACGCCGAGATGATCAATAACTACTACGACGTCGTCACTGATTTCTATGAACATGGCTGGGGTCAGTCATTTCATTTTGGGCCCAGGGCCAAGGGCGAGGCGTTCGAGGCCTCACTCGCGCGCACAGAGCACTATCTCGCGCTTCGGCTCGGCCTGAAGCCCGGCATGAAGGTGCTGGACGTGGGCTGCGGCGTTGGCGGCCCGATGCGGTCGATCGCTCGGTTCTCGGGCGCCACGATCGAGGGGGTCAACAACAACGACTACCAGATCGAAAAAGTCGGAAGCCACAGCGCGAAGGCAGGCCTTTCGCACCTTTGCTCCGCCTTCAAAGGCGACTTCATGAACTTGAAGGTGGCCGACGCCGCCTACGATGCCGCGTATGCAATCGAGGCAACGTGCCACGCGCCGGACAAGGCCGGGGCATTTCGCGAGGTCCACCGCGCGCTGAAGCCCGGCGCCCTGTTCACCGGCTATGACTGGTGCATGACCGACAAGTTCGACCCGAGTGACGCTCACCACCAGGCGATCAAGAGCGAGATCGAAGTCGGCGACAGTCTCCCCGACATTGCCAGCATTCCCGAAACGATTCAGGCGCTCGAAACGGCCGGCTTCGAAGTGCTCGAACACTTCGACGCGGGAGCTCGGAGCGACCCCGAAACCCCGTGGTACCTGCCTCTCTGGGGCGAATCGACGAGCTTCATGGGAATGCGCCGTGGGCGCATCGGTCGGCGCATCGCGCGACGAACGATCGGCGGCCTGGAGGCGCTCGGTATCGCTCCGAAGGGCTCCAAAGCGGTCAGCGAAATGCTCGGCCGAGGCGCCGACGCCCTCATCGCCGGCGGCCAGGCGGGGGTCTTCACGCCAAGCTACTTCTTCCTCGCGCGCAAAAAGGTGTGAATGCGTTGAGCGGAGACGGCGGTCTCCAGGCTGAGCGCGAAGCGACGTATCCGCCTCCCTACCCAGAGGCGTGGTACGTCGTGGCTCGCGCCGAAGACCTGTCCGACCGGCCGACGCAAGTGCGCGTCGCTGGGAATCAGTTGGTGCTGTTTCGCGACCGCGGACGCAAGGTCCGCGCCATTGGTGCCTACTGCCCGCACATGGGTGCGAATCTTGCGGATGGCGTGGTCCGCGACGGCTGCGTCGAGTGCCCGTTTCACAGGTGGCGGATCGATGGAGAGGGACGCGTCGTTCACATGCCCGACGGGCAGCGCCCCGAGCCACGGCACCGAACTAGATCCTGGGCTGTTGAAGAGCTGCACGGATGGGTCTGCGTCTATCACCGGCATGGTGATCTCGATCCTGGCCCCGCGCCCGAGCCGCCCTACAGACCGGAACGACTACCCGAGATCGAGCAAGGGGATCTCCGTTTGCGCGGAGAGTACGACGCCGGGCCGGTCCACATGCACCTGCTCGAGTTCGTCGAGAACAGCGTCGACTTCCAGCATTTTGCGCCCGTCCATGGAGACCTGCGCATTCCATGGACGAACGTATGTGTGCCCGGCATGCGCCTCGAACACGAGGCGACATGGAGACGGGACGATCGCGAACCACACGTTTCGTGGTTTGAAAACAGCGCGAAGCTCGCGTTTCGTGGAAAGGTGATCCCCAACTCAGGCGCCGTTGCGGTCGTCCGCCTCGAAGGCCCGGGCGGCATCATCCGCTTCGATTTCAGCCTCAACGCCCGCCCTGGACGCCTCGTGATGTTCCAGAGCCACACGCCAGTCGCGCCGCTCACGCAGCACGTCCGCTTCCGATGGTTCGGCGACTCCGACGTGTCCAAGCTCCAGGCGGCATTCATCGTGGGCAACTGGGTTTCGCAGTGGCGCCAGGACATCGGAATCTGGGAACGGAAGATCTACCAGCAGAAGCCGCTGTTATCTCGGGGCGACGGCCCGGTCCATCAACTGCGCAAGTGGTATTCCCAGTTTTACCCAAGCGCTCGCGCGGGAGCCTGAGCTCGGACCTCTGCGCCGAGCGCCGCTCAGTCGAAGTTGATCGTCTCGCGGATGGGCCGTCGCGCAGGCGCCGCACGGCACGCCAGATCGCGAGCCCTGCTTGCGGGCCCTGTGCTAGCCTCTGCTGCATGAACGAGCGTTTCTTGGTCAGGCCGCCGGCTCGTCCGAACCCGCAGCGCTACTCAACTACGGTGGAGGGATCGCACTGGTGATCGCAGCGCTGGGCTTCTTCGTGGGTCACGTCGGCACGGAACGCGAGCCCCGCGACGAGGGGTGAGTGAATGAAGAAGCCGCTCAAGATCACGTTGATCGGGGTCACGATTTTGGTCGGCACCATCATCGTCGCCCTCGCTCTCCTGCCAATCCTCCTCAAGGACCGCATCATCGAGCGCCTGCGCACCGAGCTGAACGAGCAGCTCAACGCGACGGTTACCTTCTCTGACGTCGATGCGTCGCTGCTCTCGACCTTTCCGACCCTGACGGCGGAGATCAGCGTGCTGCGAATCACCGGCGAAGGAGACTTTGAAGGGGTGACGCTCTTCTCGGCAGAGTCGGTTGCAGCAGGCGTAGACCTCATTGCCCTAGTCATGAACGATGCGATTCAGGTCGAATCGATCGGGATCGATCGCCCGGAGGTTCATCTCATCGTCACCGAGAACGGCAAGGCCAACTTCGACATCATCGCAGAGCCCTCCGAGGCTCCGGGGGGGACCGCTGAGGAATCGGAGGACGTCGTCTTCGGGATCGAGCACTACTGGATCGACGAGGGCGTCGTCACCTACGACGAGCCCGGGATCAGCGTGACCGCAGCGGGGCTCACTCACGAAGGGAGTGCGAAGATCTCCGGATCGATCCAGGAGCTCGCCTCCGAGACCCGCATCGAGGCCCTCACGGTCAAGCTCGGCCGGGTCACCTACCTCATGAGGGCGAAGACGCGTGTGGACGTCGACGCTAGGATCGATAGCGACCTGCGTTATCTCGAGCTCGACGAGATCCGGATTGCGGTCAACCAGCTTGCCATCGGTGGCTCGGGTCGCGTCGGCTGGGCGGGCGAAGGTCTCGACGTGGACCTGCAGCTCGCTTCCGAGAAGGGACTGCCGATCAAGGGGCTGATCTCTGCGATTCCAAACGCGTATGCGGCGGACTTCGCGGGACTGAAGGCAAGCGGTGCGTTTTCACTGGCGGCCGCAATCAAGGGGCAGCTCGGCCCGGACGACGGCAACGTCCCCTCGTTCTCGGTGACGGCAAACGTGCGAAATGGCGCGCTCAAGTACCCCGACCTGCCGCTCGGCATCACCGACTTGAATCTCGATGCGAAGCTCAATCACCCTGGTGGCAATCTCGACAAGATGACGATCTCCGTACCGAAGTACGGCCTCGTCGCGGGAAAGAGCCACGCGGAAGGGAGCCTGAGCGTCGCCAAGCCGCTGTCGCAAGCAAACGTCGACCTCACGCTCAACGGCCGATTCGATCTCACCGAGGTTGCCAAGGCGTATCCAATTTCCGACGTCGACGCGCTTGCCGGGCTCATCGTCGCAAACATCGAGCTCAGCACGCGGGGCGAACAGATCGTGCAGCTAACTGGAAATATCGAAGCCACCGACGTGCTCTATCGGCCGTCCGGAGCTCCAGCCATTCAGGTCAGCACGGCGCGTTTCGCCCTCTCGCCCGAGAACACAAAGATTCAGGAGCTGCGTGCGAAGGTCGGCGAGAGCGACGTGGCGATCCATGGGCTGGCATCGCCGCTCACCACTTTCCTGATGGAGGACCAGACGATCACAGCCAGTGCATGGCTGAAGTCGAATGACCTGCGGGTGGATGATTTCCTATCCAATGGAGAGCCAGTAGCCAAGGGATCGGCGGCACAGCAACCCAACTCGTTCGTCTTGCCTGACAACGTGGATGCCAAGCTACAGTTCGATGTTCGCAAGCTCAGCTACGGAGATCTCCTGCTCCGTGACTTCGTGGGAACGGGGAGGATTCGCAACCGCAAGCTCACCCTGCAGGGCGTTCGCGCCAAGGCGCTCGGTGGCACGATGAAGCTCGGCGGCACGGTGAGCACTCCATCTGCCGGCCCCCCGACCTACGAGATGGACTATGTCGCTGAGAAGGTGAGCTTCGCGGAGGCCTTTCAAGCCCTGCCCTCAATGCGTGCGTACGCGCCGATCGCACGCTTTCTCGATGGGCGCTTTTCGACGGACCTCAAAGCCAGCGGAACGCTCGGCGACGATCTGTCGCCCAGGCTCGACTCGATCGACGCCGGGGGGCTCGTTGCCGCGCTCCAGAGCAAGCTCCGTAGCGACTTCAAACCACTGGGCGCGCTCAACAGCGCCATTCCTGCAATCCCCAAGCCGCTCGACGTCCAAAATTTCAAGACGCGGTTCAAGATCGAAGATGGCGCGGTGAAAGTGAAACCCTTTCCGGTCAAGGCGCGGGGAATCTCGATGCAAGTGGGCGGGACGCACGGGTTAGACCAGGAGATGAGGTACCAGGTCACCAGTGAGGTTCCCTTGGACGGGCTCTCGTCGACGCTCGCCAAAGAAGTGAAGTCGCTCGGCCTAGATTTGTCCAAGGCCAAGACGGTTGCGGTGCGGGCGAACCTCACCGGCTCGATCGATGCGCCGCGCGTTTCGGTCGATCTCGACTCACACGCACTTCGGGGCGCGGTTGCAGACGCGATATCCGCGGAGCTTGCGGAACAGAGGGCGCGTGCACTGAAGGAAGCGGAGCAGCAGGCCGAGAAGCTCATCGCCGAAGCGCAAAAGCGCGCTGACCAGGTGCGAAAAGAGGCCAGAAGGGCTGCAGACGCCGCCCGGAAAGAAGGCTACGCGCGGGCCGCGCAGGTCGAGAAAGAGGGAGAGGTCAACCCGTTGGCGAAAATCGCAGCCCGAGAAGGCGCCAAGAGGGTGCGCCAAGAGACCGACAAGCGCGCCGATCAGATGATCGCGGAAGCCGACAAGCGGGCCGATCAACTGGTGGCCGAGGCCCGAAAGCGTGCGGCAGACATGCTCGCCGAAGCGGCCAGGCGGAGTGAACAAGGGACCGAGGCGGCAGAGCAGCAGACGGACCGGTTGCGTTGATGAGAGTGCATCGTCGGTCTCGAACAAAGGATCGCGTCGATGGTTACCCTCCCTCTGGTGAATCGTCGAGGATCTCGATGTAGCGGTTACGAACCTCGCCAATCCGATCGTCGAGCGCGTCGAGCGTCCAGGACGAGGTATCGATGGGCGGGAGTACCACCGCCTCGACGACGGCGGGACGTACGACGAATGCCCCCTTGGGCAGAGCGTCGAGAACGTTGCGAAACACGACGGGAACGATGGGGACGCCCGCATCCATGGCGAGGCGGAAGGCGCCCTTCTTGAAGCGGCCGACGGCTGCTGTCGTCGAACGGGTGCCTTCAGGCGCGATGATCAACGAGCGGCCCTGGCGAAGGGCCTCCACGGCGGGCCCGAGGGCCTGGATCGCCTTTGCGGTGTTCGATCGATCGACGAACACGACCCCGGCCGCCCTGAAGAGAGGACCAAAGATCGGGTTTTGACGAAGCTCCTGCTTGGCGATACCAGTGAAATCGCGGCGGAGAAGCTTGAGCATCAGCACGAGCTCCAGCCCGCTTTGATGGTTGAAGATGAACACCGCGGGGCGATCCGACCAGAGGTGTTCCTGGCCTTCGACTCGAAGGTCGATCCCCGCAGCCGACGCAGCAAGGTCCCCCCAAACCGACCCCATGACGTTGACCGCTTCGCGTTTCGAACGGTTGAGAAGCCCTGCAGCCACACCGAACCCCACCGATGGTGCCAGGCTCCCGTAGAGAAGCCCCGTGCGAACGACGTCGCCGAACGTCGGCGTTCCACGGCTGGTGAAACGACGAACCGGCCATTGCCTCTCCTTCGCGATCTGGGCGAGCTTTCGGTTGGGGTTGAGGGGGCGCGGACGCCCGACCAGCTCGAACAAGGGGAGGTCCTCGTCGCTGTCTGAATAAAAATAGCTCTGCTCGAGATCGAGATCGTACTTGGACGCGAGGCTCCGGCCGGCCGCTGCCTTCCCCTCTCCGTAACA
>JBGUEF010000025.1:0-20565 GCA_041821485.1 Deltaproteobacteria bacterium | reverse complement strand
CGGGTGATTCACAGGTTGCGCAAAGAGGTCAGCGACATTCAGGACCTCGGGCAATACAAACTAGAACGGAAACTCGGCGAAGGTGCGATGGGCGTCGTCTACCAAGCGAAGCACGGCATGCTCAAGCGGCCGACCGCGATCAAGCTTCTCCGCCCAGAGATTGCAGATCCGGATGCTCTGGATCGATTTCGACGAGAGGTGCAGCTCACGGCGAAGCTCACCCATCCCAATACCGTCACGATTTACGACTACGGCCGCACGCCGGAGGGACTCTTCTACTATGCGATGGAGCTGCTCAATGGGGCGACGCTCACTCAGGTGGTCAACGCCGGTGGGCCTCAGCCGGTCGAGCGGGTCGTCCGAATTCTCCGCGATACGGCGCTCGCGCTCAATGAAGCCCACGACGCTGGGTTGATCCACCGCGACATCAAGCCGAGCAACATCATGTTAGCGAGACAGGGAGGCGTCCCCGACGTGACCAAGGTCCTCGACTTCGGCCTCGTGAAGAATCTCGGCAAGGTCGATGACCTCGAGCAGACCAACACGATGTCGATCAAGGGCACTCCGCACTACCTGAGCCCGGAGGGGATTCAAGACCCGCAGGGGATCGATGGACGCACCGATCTCTACGCGCTGGGCGCGGTCGGCTACTACCTGCTCGCGGGACGCCACGTCTTCGAGGGAAAGACCATCATGGAGGTCTGCCTACACCACTTGCACACGGAGCCCCTGCCGTTTGCTGAAGTGGTTTCGCGAGAGGTGCCGCCCGGGCTCGAAGCTTTGATCTTCGCCTGTTTGCAGAAATCCCAGACCGACAGGCCCGCCTCGGGTCAGGAGCTCGCCGATGCGCTCGATCGCCTGAAGGTTGGGCCGTGGACGCGGGCAGACGCGGAAGCGTGGTGGGATACGTTCGGTGGCGAGATCGACAAAGGCAAGGCGCCACTTCCCAGCACGAGCGGAATGGAACAGACCCTCGCGATCGACCTCGACGAGCGGTAGCTAAATCGAGCGCTGGTCCCTGCGTAGCGGATGGTCCGGCGGAACCTCGACCAGGATCAGCACCAAGCCATCTGGGTCGGAGACGCGAAGCTCGATCAGGCCCCAGGGTTTCTCGGCTGCACTCTCGATGATTGGAACCCCGGCCGCGCGTAACTCCTGCTCCGCCCGGCGCACGTCTCGGACTTGGAGCCAAAGCTCTGTGGACGGGGCGGGCGGCTCGATGCGTCGGTCAGTGAGCTCGAGGTAGCCGCCGCCCAGGAAGAAGACGACGCCGCGAGAGTCACCGTGCCCGAACTCCCGCATCGGATGGAGGCCGAGGACATCGCGATAGAAACCCAAGCTGCGGTCGAAATCGCTCGGATGCAGCATGAATCGGCTGGAAAGTATCTCCATCGAATCCGGTCTGGGAGCTTACATTGTCCGGTGAGCGCGGCGGGCTATATTCGACTGGTTAGCCTTGCTTGATTTGGTTTTCAACATGAAGGTTTGGAGCGCGGCGCTCGCGCTCGGCATGGTGGGCGCGTCGGCGGCTGGCTGCGCGTCCGAGACGGCCGTGCCAGCTGCGGATGGCATCTTCGCCGAGCTTGGTGCCCCACTGCCTTCCGCCACGCCAGAACAACTCGCGTCCTTCGAGCGAGGCCGGGAGATCGCTCTGCGCCGATTCACGCCCGAGGAGGGCCTCGGGCCTGAGTTCAATCTCACGTTCTGCGCGGGTTGTCATGAGAGGCCGGTCTTTGGCGGAAGCGCGAGTCACTATCGAGATTTCTTGCTGGTTGGCGATGAGCTTGTTCCAGACACCGTCGTGCCGCGCGGCAAGAATGGAGTGCAACGGCAGTTCTCGCTGGACTCAGGGCGTGCGGCGTCCGACCAGCTGACCAACATCAGCGCCACCAGAAACCCGATTCCGTTTTTTGGCGCAGGGCTTCTCTCTGAGATCCCGGAAACCGAGATCCTGAGGCACGCCGATCCGAATGATGCCGATGGCGACGGGATTAGCGGCCGGGTGAACTACGACGACATGCTCGTCGGGCGCTTCGGGCGCAAAGCACAGACCTCCCGGATCGAGCTGTTCATCCGAGGACCGCTCTTCAATCACATGGGAATCACGTCGAACCCGATGTCGGACGCGCAGCGGGCGGCTCTGCCAGCATTCAAGGCTGCCGCGGCAACATCGAGCCTGGTGGACGATGTGGGCTCCGTCGTCGCGAAACAAGCCGTGATCCCGGACGAGGCCACCACCGATCTCGACGACGCGCCCGACCCAGAGATTTCGGAGTCCGAGCTCTTCGACTTGGTCTGCTTTGCGTTGTTGCTCGCTGCGCCGCAGCCCGATGACCCGACGGCACAGACCGAACGCGGAGCGGTGGTGTTCGACGAGGTCGGGTGCGATGGATGCCACCTGCCCTCCTTGCGTGGTCCCCGTGGTGCGATTCCGGCGTATACGGATCTCCTCTTGCACGACATGGGCGATGACCTGGCAGACCGGTTTCCAATGGGAGAGGCGACTGGCCGCGAGTTCCGCACACAGCCTCTATGGGGTATCGCGGCGGCAAGCCCTTACCTGCACGACGGACGCGCTCGGACCGTCGACGATGCGATTCGATGGCATGGTGGCGAGGCCGCTTCGATTCGGGAGGCCTACGCGGCTCTTTCCCCCGGTGCGCGCGAAGACTTGGTCGCTTTTCTCGAGTCGCTTGGGGGCAAGGCGCAGTCGACCTCGGGCTTGTTACCTCCGGAGGACGAGATTCCAAGCGATGGGGAGTATGGCGCGCCACTTCCAGGGCTGGATCCCGAGCGACGGGCATTGTTCGAGCAGGGCCGTCTTCTCTTCGACCGTGACTTTGGGTTTTCGGACGGTGTCGGCCCGCTCTTCAATGGCGACGCATGCCGCTCCTGTCACTTTGACCCGGTGATCGGTGGCGCGGGGCCGTCGGGCGTCGACGCGATGCGCCAGGGAAGCTTCACCGGGCTGGTCTTCAGCCCCCCCAGCGCCGGCACCGCGCTACTCCGCCACTCCGTCGATTCCGTTCGGCCCGAGGCCGATGCCGAAGCCAACTTCTTCGAACCGCGACAGACCCCCTCGACATTGGGCTTGGGTCTGCTCGAGCGGATTCCACGCGAAACGATCGAGGCTCTGGCGGATCCGGACGACGAAGACCAGGATGGCATTGCAGGACGCGCTCACGTCCTCGACGACGGACGCCTCGGCCGATTCGGCTGGAAGGCCAACGTGCCATCGGTCCGCGAGTTCGTGCGTGACGCGTTGAGTGGCGAGCTCGGCATGACGGTACCGGATGAGCCGGGTTCCTCGTTCGGCAGCCTGCGGGACGGCGACGAAGCGCCCGACCCCGAAACGGATGCTGACACCATCGACGCAATGACTACCTTCATCGCCTTCCTCGCGCCGCCGCCCCGAAACCCTGCCAACACGGCGCTCGAAGACCAGGGCGAAGCGACCTTCAACAGCATCGGCTGCGCCGACTGTCACGTGCCGATGCTGCAAGCCGCAGACGGCACCGAAGTACGCGCGTACACCGACCTGCTGCTCCACGACATCGCGGAGGCCGACGCGCTCGGCATCGAAGAAGGCGATGCAGGCATCCACGACTTCCGCACGCCACCCCTGTGGGGCCTCGGGCAGAGCGCACCCTACTTACACGACGGCCGCGCTAGCACGGTCGAAGACGCCATCGCAGCGCATGGGGGCGAAGCCGCCGCCGCCAGAGACGAAGTCGCCGACCTGAGCGCCGTGGACCGAGAGGCCCTCTTCACCTTCCTGAGGTCCCTGTGAGAAAAGCCATCGCACTCGTGCTGTTGATGGGGATCGCAAGCTGCGGCGAAAGCCCGCCACCCCTGCACGCTCGCCTCCTCGACACGGACGGCAACGTACAAGTCGAGCTAGAGATCTCGATCGCCGAAACGGAGTACGAACGGCAGGAAGGCCTCCGCCTCCACGGCCCGCTAGCGGAAAACCAGGCCCTACTCCTCATCTTCCCAAGAGAAGCACAGGTCTGCATCAGCAACACCGGCGTCCCCTTCCCCATCGACGTCCTCTACATCTCCTCATCCCACCAAGTCACCGCCACCGAACCCCACATCCCCGCCAACGCGCCAGGCCCCTACTGCCACCCCGCCACCCAGCTAGCTCTGGAGCTGAGAGGGGACACTCTCCCCCCTCTCGACTACGCGAAAATAGAGCTCTTCTGACTCAGAGATCGCAGCGACTGCTTTGGCGCGTTGCAGTAGCCCAGCTGAGACCCCAGACATTGGCGCTGCGATCTTTCGCTGAGAAGGTGGCTGATTCTCTGGGGTTGGGGGGGTGGAGAGTGTCCCCCTTGACCGTGGGGGGGCTTGGCAGCAGAATGAGCGGGTAATGGTTCGGTACCCGACTGCTGTGGCTGCACCGATTGACTCGCTTCGTGTTGATGCGCTTCGTGTTGATGCGCTTCGTGTTGATGCGCTTCGTGTTGATGCGCTTCGTGCGAGCCTGCTTGGTGGTGCGGTAGTTGTAGTCGGCCTCATTATTAGCCTTCTGCTAGTTACGCAGACATAGGCGGGGACCAGAACCAACCACAACCAACCCACTCAGTTTCTGGCCCTCGCATCGAGCATGCGGGGGCTTTTTTGTTGACCGAATCCCATGAAACAACATTCACAGCGTAAAACTTCAACAAGCCAGCGGGCGTCCGGCATGCCGGAATTCGCCTGCCATCGAGGCGCCCGGTCGAGGCTCGACCCGGCGCCTTTTTTGTTGGATAGCCGGTGCTTGAATGCCGCCTGGAATCAACTAGTTGGAGCCAGCCAGCAAGTAAGGAGACCCTCGTGACACCCGCCAATCCCAAGCTCGAGAATCGCATCGGCGAATCGCTTTCCGGATCCCAGATCATCTGGGAAGCGCTCGTACGCGAGGGGGTCGAGGTCTGCTTCGGTTATCCGGGCGGCGCGATCATGCCCGCCTATGACGCGATGATCGAATACCCGATTCACCACGTGCTCACGCGCCACGAGCAGGGCGCCTCTCACATGGCTGACGGCTACGCCCGCGCTTCAGGGCAAGTCGGCGTTTGTATTGCGACTTCGGGCCCGGGCGCGACCAACCTAGTGACCGGCATCGCCACGGCCATGCTCG
This sequence comes from Deltaproteobacteria bacterium, assembly GCA_041821485.1. Classification (GTDB taxonomy): domain Bacteria; phylum Myxococcota_A; class Polyangia; order Polyangiales; family Houyiibacteriaceae; genus SG8-38. The sequence goes on along the minus strand of JBGUEF010000025.1, from coordinate 15,437 downwards.
ATTCGATCCCGATGGTGTGCATCACCGGGCAGGTCCCGTCACAACTCATCGGCAGCGATGCGTTCCAGGAGACCGACATCACGGGCTGCACCATCCCCGTCACCAAGCACAACTACCTGGTGACGAAACCAGAGCAAATCGCGCCGGCGATCCGCGAAGCGTTTTACATCGCGCGCTCGGGCCGGCCCGGGCCGGTGCTTGTCGACATCACCAAGGATGCGCAGCAGCAGAGCTGTGTGTTCGAGTGGAACGACGACGAGATCGTGCTCCCCGGCTACCGCCCGGACTACGCCCCACTTGCAGCGCAGCTCGAGGAGGCGGTGGAGCTGATCAAGAGCGCGAAGCGTCCGATCCTCTTTGCGGGGCACGGGGTGCTCAAGTCGCAGGCGACCGAGACTTTGGTGGAGTTCGTCGAGAAAACCAACATCCCAGTGGCGTGCACCTTGCTGGGCCTCGGCGGATTCCCGGCCAGTCACCCACACAATCTCGGCATGATGGGCATGCACGGGGAGACCTGGGTCAACAGGGCGATTCAAGACGCTGACTTGATCATCGCGGTCGGCATGCGGTTTGACGACCGCGTCACGGGCAACCTCAAGACCTACGCCCAGACCGCGAAGAAGATCCACATCGAGCTCGACCCGGCGGAGATCAACAAGAACGTTCACGTCGACGTCCCGATCGTCGGCGACGCCGGGGCGGTTCTGAAGGAGCTCCTCCCCCATGTGGACGACTGCGACCGCCCGGAATGGCTGGGCTACATCGATGAGATCAAAGGCGATTCAGCGGTTCGAGACATCAAGAATCTGCCGGACCTGGGCAAGCTCTACGCCGCACACGTCATCCATGACCTCTATCGCTTCACCGAAGGAAAGGCGCTCGTCGTCACCGACGTCGGCCAGCACCAGATGTGGGAAGCGCAGTATTACAAGCACGACTACCCGAGGAAGCTGATCACCTCGGGAGGCCTCGGCACGATGGGCTTTGCATTGCCTGCGGCCATCGGCGCTAAGTTCGCCGAGCCTGACGACTCTGTGTGGGTCATCTGCGGCGATGGTGGCTTTCAGATGACGCAGGCCGAGCTCTCCACCTGTGCGCAGGAAGGCATCAAAGTCAACGTCGCCATCATCAACAATGGCTTCCTCGGCATGGTGCGTCAGTGGCAGGAGTTCTTCTTCGGCGGCCGCTACGTGGCGACGCCACTGCTCAGCCCTGACTTCGTGAAGATCGCGGAGGCGCACAGCTTGACGGGCATCCGTGTGAAGAAGCGCTCCGAGGTCGAAGCGGCGGTTCGTAAGGCCGAGGCCACCGAAGGCACCGTGGTCATCGACTTTCGCGTAGAACAAGAAGACGCCGTGTACCCGATGGTTCCTGCCGGGGCCACCCTGGGAGACATGATTCAGCGACCCCCCAAGCCCGGCGACCACGACCACAACCCAATCTTCGAGACAGGGGAGGACAAGTGATGTCCCAGTCCGTCAAAAGAACATTCGCCGTTTTCGTAGAAGACAAACCCGGTGTGCTGAACCGCGTCGCCTCTTTGTTTCGCCGCCGTAGCTTCAACATCGATTCGCTGAACGTCGGCGCCACCCACGAGGTCGGTGTCTCGCGCATGACGATCGTCTGCGAAGCAGATGAGGACAAAGCCAGGCGCATCGAGGCGAACCTTTACAAGATGGTCAACGTGCTGTGGGTGGACGACATCACCCACAAGCAGTCGATTAATCGCGTGCTCGCGTTGATCAAAGTCAATTGCAGCCGTGAGCAGCGCGACGAAATCCTGAAGATCTGCGACGTGTTTCGTGCGCGCGCGATCGACATGTCACCGGACAGAGTGACGATCGAGATCACCGGACCCCAAGACAAGGTGGAAGGCCTCGTCTCGGTTCTCAGACCCTTTGGCATTCTGGAGTTGGTGCAGACCGGCACGGTCGCGATGACACGCGGCATCGAAAAGCACGATCTCGCCCACCCCACGGTGCCCGCCTCCCGCAACTCAGCGGCATAACCCCCTTTTGGAGAAGTAGAGAGACCCATGACCCAGATTCGCTATGAAAAAGACGCAGACCTCTCGCTGATTCGAGGCAAGAAGGTGGCGATCATCGGCTACGGCTCCCAGGGCCACGCCCACTCGCTCAACTTGAAGGAGAGCGGCGTCGACGTGCGCGTCGGTTTGCAAGACGGCAGCAAGAGCAAGGCAAAGGCCGAGGCGGCCGGGCTGGCCGTGAAGTCGGTCAGCGATGCGGCGAAGGAAGCCGACGTGATCATGATCTTGGCGCCCGACACGGCGCAGCCCGCCATCTACGAAGAGCACATCGCGCCGAACCTCGAGGCGGGCAACATGCTGATGTTCGCGCATGGCTTCAACATTCGGTACGGCACGATTGAGCCGCCAAAAGATGTCGACGTCACGATGGTCGCGCCGAAGAGCCCTGGCCACCGTGTGCGCGAGACTTACCAGGAGGGCGGTGGGGTCCCAGCGCTCCTGGCCGTGCATCAGGATGCAACGGGTCAAGCCGACGCGCTCGCGATGGCATACGCTGCCGGAATTGGCTGCGCGCGCGCCGGCGTATTGACGACGACCTTCACCGAGGAGACCGAGACCGACCTCTTCGGCGAGCAGGCCGTTCTGTGCGGCGGTGCATCGGAGCTGGTGAAGGCCGGTTTCGAGACCTTGGTCGAAGCGGGCTACCAGCCCGAGCTCGCCTACTTCGAGTGCCTTCATGAGCTGAAGCTCATCGTCGACCTCATGTACCGTGGTGGCCTCAACTACATGCGCTACTCGGTGTCGAATACCGCCGAGTGGGGCGACTACGTGAGCGGCCCGCGTGTCATCGGCGAGGACAGCAAGAAGGCGATGAAGCAGATCCTGGCCGAGATTCAGGACGGCACATTCGCCAAGCGTTGGATCGAAGAGAACAAGAACGGCCGTCCGGAGTTCAACTCGATCAGGCGTGCAGAGCAGGAACAGACGCTCGAGCAGGTGGGCGCAAGCCTTCGGTCGATGATGCCTTTCGTCGACCCGGTAGAAATCAAACAGGGAGAGTAAGTAGGCGTCGCCTTTCGCGGCGTCGGGAGAATGAATCATGCAACCCGATCACGTACGGATCTTCGACACCACGCTCCGAGATGGAGAGCAATCACCTGGCGCGACGATGACCTCGTCGGAAAAGCTAGAGGTGGCGAAGACCCTATCGCGGCTCGGGGTGGACGTGATCGAAGCCGGCTTCGCGGCTGCTTCTCCCGACGATCTGCGGGCGGTCAAGACCATCGCCGAGGCCGTGGGCGTGACGGGCGTCGAGGGCCGGCCGGTTCCCGAGCCTCCGACGATCTGCAGCTTGGCGCGGGCTCACAAACCTGACATCGACAAGGCGGCGGAGGCGGTGGGGCCGGCCAAGCACGGCCGGATCCACACCTTCATCGCCACTTCGCCGATCCATCGCGAGCACAAGCTGCGGATGACCAAGGCGGAGGTGCTCAAGAAGATCGGCGAGATGGTTGGCTATGCTCGGAGCTTCTGTGAAGACGTCGAGTTCAGCCCCGAGGACGCCGGCCGAACGGAAATGGAGTTCATGTACGAAGCGCTCCAGGCCGCGCTCGAAGCGGGCGCCAGCACGCTGAACATCCCCGATACTGTCGGCTACACGATTCCGGGCGAGTTCGGTGACCGCATCGCGATGATCCGGGACAACGTGCCGGGCATCGAGCGGGCCGTGATCAGCGTCCACTGCCACGATGACCTTGGGCTGGCGGTTGCCAACAGCTTGTCCGCCGTGCAGAACGGCGCACGGCAAGTCGAGGTTGCGGTCAACGGAATTGGCGAGCGCGCAGGCAACGCTTCGCTCGAAGAGGTCGTGATGGCGCTCCACGTCCGAAACGACCTCTTCGGAATCGGGACCCAGGTCGACACGACACAGCTCACGCGCGCCAGCCGTTTGGTGAGCAAGGTGACCGGCATGGTCGTGCAGCCGAACAAGGCCATCGTGGGCGCGAATGCGTTCGCGCATGAAGCCGGTATTCACCAGGACGGGATGCTCAAGCATGAGGAAACCTATGAGATCATGCGTCCCGAGACGGTGGGCGCCGGTAAGACGCAGCTCGTCCTCGGCAAGCACTCCGGGCGGCACGCGTTTGCGAACCGCTTGACCGAGCTCGGCTACCCGGTGTCGGGCGATGGGCTCGACAAGGCGTTCGCGCGCTTCAAGAAGGTCGCTGACAAGAAGAAGGTCATCACCGATGCCGACTTGTTGGCTCTGGTGAGCGACGAGCTCTACCAGCCGACCGAGTACTGGAAGCTCGAGAAGCTCCAAGTCGGCTGTGGCACTGGAATGCCCACCGCTACCGTACGGCTGACCGGGCCCGATGGACAAACGCAAACGGCGGCCGAGGTCGGAACCGGCCCGGTCGATGCGGTCTACAAAGCCATTCAATCGCTGGTCCATGTACCCTGCACCCTACTCGAGTACACGGTTCAGTCGGTGACCGAGGGCATCGATGCACTCGGCGAGGTGAACGTCCGCGTATCGCCGGACGAGGGAGACGCCTCTCCAGATAAGATCAATCCACAGTACGAACACTCGCGCGCACGGGTGTTCCACGGCCACGGCGCACACACCGACGTCATCGTCGCTAGCGCCAAGGCCTATCTCGCGGCCGTCAACCGCATCCTCGCGATCAGAGAAGCAAGGCAGAAGGACAGCAAGGCAGCCGGAAGCGCGGCGTAACGAACATCATGGAACCAAGAACACTATTTCAGAAGGTTTGGGACGATCATGTCGTCGTTCAGGAGCCTAACAGGCCGGCTGTCCTCTACATCGACCTGCAACTCATTCACGAGGTGACGTCTCCCCAAGCGTTCACCGGTCTGCGCGAGCGCGGCCTGAAGGTTCGCCGTCCGGACAAGACAATTGCGACGATGGACCATTCAACGCCCACACTCCCGAAGGCGCTTTGGGTCATCGATGACCAGGCGAAGGCTCAGCTCGGACAATTGGAGACCAACTGCAAGGACTTCGGTGTGGAGCTATTCGCACTCGGCGACAGCCGCAACGGGATCGTGCACGTCATCGGGCCGGAGCGCGGGTTCACGCAGCCCGGTAAGACGATCGTGTGCGGCGACAGCCACACATCGACGCACGGCGCGTTCGGTGCGCTGGCGTTTGGTATCGGGACGAGCGAGGTCGAGCACGTACTGGCCACGCAGTGCCTCTTACAGCGCAAGGCCAAAACTCTCGAAGTGCGTGTGGACGGCCAACTGATGCCGGGCGTCACCGCCAAAGACATCATCTTGGCACTCTGCGCCGAGATCGGTACGGGCGGCGGAACCGGGTACGTCATCGAGTTCACCGGCTCGGCCATCCGCGGCCTCGACATGGAAGGCCGGATGACGGTCTGCAACATGAGCATCGAGGCGGGCGCGCGCGCCGGGATGATCGCCCCCGATGAGACCACATTCGAATACTTGAAGGGGCGGGAGCGCGTGCCTCAGGGAGCCGACTGGGACGCGGCGGTGGAGCGCTGGAGCCAGCTTTGCACCGATGAGGGCGCGAAGTTCGACAAGACCGTCATCATCGACGCCAACAAGCTCGAGCCAATGATCACCTATGGCACGAACCCTGGCATGGGCATACAGATCAGCGGGCCGATGCCAACCCTAGAGTCGTTCGATGACTTCTCGCAGCAGGCCGCGTTCGAGAAGGCGATGCTCTACATGGACTTGGAGCCCGGACAGCCACTGCTCGGCAAGAAAATCGACGTGGTCTTCATCGGCTCATGCACGAACTCGCGGATCAGTGACTTGCGGATGGCGGCGGGCGTGTTCAGTGGTCGCAAAGTTGCGGATGGCGTGCGCACTCTCGTCGTTCCCGGCTCACACGACATCAAGAAACAAGCCGAGTCCGAGGGGCTCGACCAGATCTTCAAAGAGGCCGGCGCCGAGTGGCGCGAGCCAGGCTGTTCGATGTGCATCGCCATGAACGGCGACAACCTCGAGCCTGGGCAATATGCGGTCAGCACCTCAAATCGGAACTTCGAGGGGCGACAGGGCAAAGGCGGCCGCACCTTCCTCGCATCCCCACTCACCGCAGCAGCCGCAGCTATCACGGGCGAAGTCACGGACCCGCGGAGCTTGCTCCTTTCTTGAAAGACAAGGTCATGGCGAAATTCACTACACTGACATCGCATGCGGTCCCCCTCCCCGCCGAAAACGTGGACACGGACCAGATCATCCCGGCTTCCTTTCTGAAGGTGACCGAAAAGCACGGCCTCGGCGACAGCCTTTTCTGCGACTGGCGCTACTTGAAGGACGGCTCGGACAACCCGGACTTCGTGCTCAACGAGGCGGCCTCGCAGGGCGCGCAGATCCTCATCGCGGGAAACAACTTCGGTAGTGGTTCGTCTCGCGAACACGCACCCTGGGCGTTGGTGGGCTGGGGCTTTCGCGCGATCATCTCCACCGGGTTCGCGGACATTTTCAAGAGCAACTCGCTCAAGAACGGCTTGCTGCCCGTCGAAGTCAGCGCCGACGTATACAAAGCGCTCATGGAGGCAGTCCAGTTGGACCGGTCGACGAGGATCACCATCGACCTTCCGACCCAGTCCGTGACCGGGCTCGACGGGCTGGAGGCGACGTTTCCGATCGACGCATTCTCAAAGCACTGCCTCCTCGAAGGCATCGACCAGCTTGGATACCTTCTTTCGTTCGACGAGCAGATCACCAGCTATGAGCAACAACGCACATAACAGCTCGGGCCCGGTCGTAGAGGTCTACGACACCACTCTGCGTGATGGCACGCAGATGGAGGGGATGAGTCTGTCCTGTGACGACAAGCTACGCATCGCGGAGCGCTTGGATTCGTTGGGGGTCACGTTCATCGAGGGTGGATGGCCCGGTTCGAATCCCAAGGATGTCGAGTTCTTCGAGCGCGCCAAAGATGTCGCTTGGAAGAACGCGACGATCGCGGCGTTTGGATCGACCTGCCGCGCACAGCTGCGTGCTGAGGATGACAAGCAGCTTCAGACCTTGTTGGCCGCGGAGACGCCAGTCTGCACGATCTTCGGCAAGACGTGGAACATGCACGTCACGGAAGTCTTGCGCACGAGCCTTGAAGAGAATCTGCGAATGGTCGAGGAAAGCGTCACGTTTCTACAGCAGAACGACCGCAGGGTCATCTACGACGCAGAGCACTTCTTCGATGGATACAAGGCAGACGCGGAGTACGCGCTCGAGACGCTGCGAGCCGCGGCGCGCGGCGGCGCCGAGACATTGGCCCTATGTGATACGAATGGCGGCTCGATGCCCTGGGAGATCGAGGAGATGGTCAGAGCCGTCCGGGCAGCGCTGCCGGACACGCGACTCGGCATCCACGCTCACAACGACGGAGAGTGCGGCGTGGCCAACTCCGTTGCAGCCGTGCGCTCCGGTGCCCATCACGTGCAGGGGACCATCAACGGCTACGGAGAGCGGTGCGGTAACGCCAACCTCTGCGCGATCATCCCAGACGTGGAGCTCAAGCTCGGCCTGCAATGCCTTCCAGAGGGTGGACTCAGCCAGCTCTACGACCTCGCCCACTTCGTGGCGGAGATCGCGAACCTGAGCCCCAACGACCACGCCGCCTACGTCGGGCGCAGCGCGTTCGCGCACAAAGGCGGTGTCCACGTATCAGCGATTCGCCGACACCCCGAGTCCTACGAGCACGTGAGACCCACCCTCGTCGGTAACGAGTCGCGGGTGGTGGTAAGCGAGCTATCGGGGCGGAGCAACCTACTCAGCAAAGCCGAAGAGCTCGGTCTAGAGGTGAGCTCCGATCACGGCGGCCGCGTGCTCGAGAAGATCAAGGAGCTCGAATCCAAGGGCTTTGCGTACGAAGCGGCCGAGGCATCAGTCGCGTTGCTGATGGCGCGTCACCAGGCCGACTATGAGCCCCCCTTCGAGGTTCTCGACTTTCAGGCGGGCGTCGGTCGTCGGCGTGGTGGCGGCATGTTTGCCGAAGCAACAGTGAAAGTGCAAATCGGCGACGAGGTCGTCCACACGGCTGGCGAAGGCAACGGCCCGGTGAGCGCGCTCGACTCGGCACTTCGAAAGGCGTTGCGACCATTCTTTCCCGGGGTCGCGGACATGCACCTAAGCGATTACAAGGTTCGCATTCTCGATGGGCGGAGCGGAACCGGCGCGACCACGAGAGTGCTCATCGACAGCCAATCGGCACACGACACGTGGAGCACCGTCGGGGCATCGAGCAACATCATCGAGGCATCTCTACAGGCGCTGATCGACAGCATCGAGTACGGGCTCACGCTGGAACGCGCCAGAGCCTAGAACCAGCACAGGTAACGATAGATGAAAGCCAAGATCACACTTCTCCCCGGTGACGGAATCGGACCGGAGATTGTAGACGCAACTCGGCAGGTGCTCGAAGCCATCGCGAGCAAGTCCGGCCACACGTTCACCTTCTCGACCCACCTGATCGGCGGCATCGCCATCGACGAGACGGGTGTGCCGCTTCCCGACGACACGATCGTCGGGTGCAGGAGCGCGGACGCCGTCCTGCTCGGCGCGGTCGGCGGCCCCAAGTGGGACGACCCCACCGCGATGGTCCGGCCGGAACAGGGGCTCCTCGGGATGCGGAAGGCGCTGGGGCTCTTCGCGAATGTTCGTCCCGTGAAGCTCTTCCGCGGACTCGAGGCGGCTTCCCCTCTCAAGGCCGAGCGCCTGCGCGGGGTAGACTTGGTGTTCATCCGCGAGCTCACGGGCGGCATCTATTTCGGTCAGCCCAAAGGCAAGGAGACCCGGAACGGCCTCCGCACTGGCTTCGACACGATGGTGTACGACGAGAGTGAGATTCGCCGCATTGTCGAGTTGGCGTTCGAGGTTGCGCGGAAGCGGAACGGGCACGTCACCTCCATCGATAAGGCGAACGTGCTCACAACAATGCAGGTATGGCGGGAGGTCGCTACCGAGGTGGGCAAGGAGAACGCCGACATCAAGCTCGACCATCAGCTCGTGGACTCGGCGGCCATGCGACTCGTCACGGATCCGTCGTCATTCGACGTCATCGTGAGCGGTAACATGTTCGGCGATATCCTCTCGGATGAAGGCGCCGTGTTGACCGGATCGCTCGGGCTCCTTCCAAGTGCCTCACTTGGTGAAGGGACGCTCGGCGTATACGAGCCGATCCACGGCTCCGCTCCGGACATTGCAGGCAAGGGGCTTGCGAACCCGCTCGGCACGATCCTAAGCGCAGCCATGCTTCTGCGGCATAGTCTCAACCTCGACGAGGACGCCACAAGGATCGAAGACGCGGTTCAAAAGGTCCTAGACAGTGGCCTCCGAACAGCGGACCTTAGCGGCGGACAGCGCTCGCTCGGCACGACTGAGATGGCGGGCGCAGTCGTTGCGGCCATCGAAGGCGCGTAACCAAAGGAACTCCATGCCCCGTAAACGCGTTAGCCGGTTGTTTGACCTCAAAGAAGACGAGCATGGACGCAAGTACATGGAAGTCTACCTCGACGGCATCGCGCTGCTGCGATTGGTGCTGTCCAACAAGGGCACGGCCTTCAGCTACGAAGAGCGAGTCGCGCTTCGCCTAGGTGGGCTACTTCCCCCACAGTACAACACGCTCGAGCAACAGATCGACCGCGTCTACGAGGGCTTCGTCCAGGCGCCAACCGACATCGACAAATATCAGTACCTACGCGCAGTACAAGAGCGTCAGGAGATTCTCTTCTACGCATTGCTCGAGAAGCATCTCGACGAAATGCTGCCAATCGTCTACACGCCAACCGTTGGCGCGGCCGTCCAGCAGTTCAGCGCGCTCTATCAGAACCCGCGTGGCCTCTCGTACTCGCCGCTCAACATCGACCGGGCGGACCAAACCCTCGAGTGCTACCCGATGGAAGACGTTCGCATGATCGTCGCGACGGACTCGTCAGCCATCCTCGGCATCGGCGACCAGGGATACGGAGGCCTTGCGATTCCCATCGGGAAGATGGCGCTCTACACCGTCGGCGGCGGTGTTAGTCCGTTCCACACGATGCCGGTAGCGCTCGACGTCGGCACGGACCGCATGGATCTGATCAACGATCCCAACTACCTGGGAGTTCGCCAGAAGCGCCTCCGAGGCGACGACTACTACAAGTTCCTCGACAAGTTCGTCGACGCGGTTTGGACCCGGTGGCCCGATGCTGTGATCCAGTGGGAGGACCTCTCGAAGACCGCGGCGTTCACAGTGCTCGAACGGTACCGGGACCGAGGCCCGTCCTTCAACGACGACATTCAGGGCACCGGTGCAGTCGCATTGGCGGGCATTCTCGCGGCCTGCCACCTCCGGAACGAGAGCTTGAAAGACGAGATCTTCGTCATTCACGGAGCGGGCGCGGGTGGAGTCGGTGTTGCCTGGGCGATTCGTGAAGGACTAGTCCGGGCCGGCTTGAGCCGTGCGGAAGCCAAGGCGCGGGTGTTCGTGCTCGATTCCAGAGGCCTACTGCTCACCGACCGTGAGATGGAAGAATACAAGCAAGGCTTCGCCCACGAGCGCGCAACCATCCGAGGCTGGGAATTCGAGGGAGACACCCCCGACCTCGTCGAGACCATCCGGAACGCGCACGCTACTGTACTGCTCGGGCTCTCGGGCCGGCCGGACGCATTCGACGAGCAAGTCGTCCGCGCAATGGCGGAGAACCACAAGTGGCCAATCATCTTTCCGCTCTCGAACCCAACTAGCTCAGCAGAAGCAAAGCCGGTCGACATCTTCCGATGGACCGACGGTCAAGCCATCGTCGCGACGGGCAGCCCCTTCGATCCAGTCCGAATGGGCGGGGTGACCCACCCCATCGGACAGGGCAACAACGCCTTCATCTTTCCGGGACTCGGCTTCGGCGCCATCCTCAGCGACGCCAAGTCGATAACCGACGGCATGGTCCTCGAGGCCTCCCAGGCGCTCGCCGAGTACACCATCGAGAAATACGTCGACGGTGGCCTGATCTACCCGCCGGTGGACGACCTCCAAGAAACCTCCGTCCGCGTCGCGACCAGGGTCGTCCAACAAGCCATAGCCGACGGTGTCGCCCGTCGCGAAAACATGCCCGACGACATCGAAGCCTTCGTCCGAGAACGCTTCTGGCACCCAACCTACCTCCCCTTCGTCCGCGGCCGCCTCGACTGAAAAAAGGGGACAGTCCCCTTTTTGAAAGGGTTAAGTACATGGAAATCGCCGTCGCGCTTTTTGAGCAGGTGACCGCCCTTGATGCAATTGGGCCGTACGAGGTGCTCCAGCGTCTTCCCGACGCAGAGGTTCGCTTTGTCGGCCACCGAAAGGGCCAAGTCCGGACGGACAACGGGTTTCTCGGCCTCACCGTCGATCACACGTTCGATGAGGTGACGAACCCCGACGTTCTGGTGGTCCCCGGTGGCATCGGCACGAGGGCGCTGGTTCATGACACTGCAATCCTCGACTGGATTCGCGCGGCGCATGAAACGAGTCAGTTCACGACATCCGTGTGCACAGGCTCCTTGTTGCTGGCGGCCGCCGGCATATTGGATGGATTGAGCGCCACGACGCACTTCTCCGCGCGACTGCTTCTCGCCAAGTACGGCGCAAAGCCCTCCGAGGAACGCGTCGTGGTCGAAGGCAAGATCATCACCGCAGCCGGTGTCTCGAGCGGCATCGATATGGCTCTGCATCTCGCCGAACGGCTGACGGACGCCACCACGTCAAAGGCTCTTCAGCTCATGATCGAATACGACCCGCAGCCGCCGCACGATGCGGGCGCTCTGCACAAGGTCGACGCAACGGTGCTCGCCCGCGTGCAGGAGCTCGCGAAGCTCAGGAATTAACCCTTTGAAAAAGGGGACTGTCCCCTTTTAGGAGAGGGCGCCGCCGTCGGCTCGGACTTCGGTGCCGTTGACGTAGCGGGCGTCGTCCGAGGCTAGGAAGGCGATGACGCTGGCTGCATGCGCGGGCTTTGCGAAACCTACGAAGGGCATGGCGCCCTTGAGGAGCTCCATGTCTGCGCCCGGAGGGGCTTTGAAGTCGCCATGGAGGGCCGTAGCGATGCCGCCGGGAACCACGCAGTTCGCGCGGAGGCCTTGCTTCACGTACTCCTGGTACAGGGCGCGGGTCATCGAGATGACGCCGCCCTTCGAGGCTGCGTACGCGGCCATCCATGGATGGCTGCCGATTGCCGACGTCGAGGAGCAGTTCACCAGCGCGCTGAACCGGTTCTTCAGCAGGTGCGGGAGCGCAGCGTGGTTCACGTAGAATGTGCCGTTGAGATTGATGTCGATGATCTGGTGCCACTGCTCGAAGGTCATCTCGTGGGTGTGATAGGTGCGCAGGATGCCAGCGCAATGACACAGGGTGTCGAAACCGCCCATGTCTTCGGCAGCCTGGTCGATCACCTCTTTCACGCGAGCGCCGTCGGTGACATTGCACTCGTAGACCCACGCTTTGACGCCGAGGTCCTCGGCGAGCTTCTTCGTGCCGGCGAGCCCCTCGGCGTTGATGTCGATGAGAGCGACGTTACCGCCCTCCTCAGCAATACGCTTCGCGGTGGCCTGGCCAATGCCAGCCGCTGCGCCAGTGATCACAACGTTCTTTCCTTCAAACCTTTTCATCGTACTTCTCGTTCTTTCGTGGTGGTCGCTAGTAGCCGTGAAGCTCCGCCCAGCGCTGCCGGTGTTGCGAAGGCTTTCCAAAAGTCATGTAGGTTGCTTGTGCGCGCTTGATGTAGAAACCGATGTCGTGCTCGTCGGTCACGCCGATGCCACCGTGCATTTGAATGGCTTCTTTTGCGGCGTGCATGAAGGTCTCCGACGCCATCGCCTTTGCAAGCGACGCGAGTCGTGGGACCTCGTCCGGTGCCTCGTCGATGGTGCGCGCTGCCGCAAGGACGACGGAGCGAGTCAGCGCGATTTCCGTGTACACCGACACCGCGCGGTGTTGAAGCGCCTGGAAGGAGCCAATTGGCACCCCGAACTGTTCGCGCTCCTTGATGTATTCGATGGTGTCGGCGAATGCCTGCTCGGAGGCGCCGAGCATCTGTGCTGACAAGCCTACGGCAGCGCGATCGAACACCGCCTGTAAGAGCGTGGCGCCGCCGCCGAGCTCGCCAACGACGTCGTCGCGATGCACCGCCACGCCGTCGAGCTTCACTATCGCTGCGTTCAGCCCATCAATCCGGAACTGGCGCGTGATCGTGACGCCCCGATCCGCTGGGTCGACGAGGAAGAGCGTGCAGCCCCCATCGGAAGTCGTTGCCGACACGATGATCCGATCCGCAAGATGCCCGTCGAGCACCTGGATTTTCTCTCCGCTGAGCTCGAACCCGTCCGCAGACTTTCGGGCCACAGTTGCACCCTTCGAGGAATCGTTAGGCGATCCCGCTTCTTCGTAGCCTACCGTCAACAGTATCTCGCCGGCCGCGATGCCAGGAAGCAGCGCCTTCTTCTGAGCCTCGGTCCCGCCGAGTAGGAGCGTCTGCGTACCGAGAAGAAGGGTCGACACGAATGGCTCCGGCATCAGCTCACGGCCGCTCTGCTCCAGAACGACGCAGAGGTCGAAGAACCCAAGCCCCAGGCCGTCGTAGTCCTCCGGAATCTGGAGCCCGAGCCAACCGAGCTCCGCCATCTCGTTCCAAAGCGCGCGCGAGAAACCGACCTCGTCGCGCGAGTCACGGAAGCTCCGGATGCGAGCGGCAGGCGCGCGCTCGCGAATGAACTCATGCGCCGTCTTCGAGAGCATCTTCTGCTCGTCGTTGAGAAGAAGCGATGGCGCCGTGTGCCCGCTCATGTCTTCCCCTCCGGCAACCCAAGCACGCGCTTGGATACGATGTTCTTCTGAATCTCGGACGAACCGCCCTCGATGGTGCTGGCGCGCGACCGCAACCAGTCGCGGGTGTACTGAAGATCGTCCTCGTCGAACCCCGGGCCTTCCCAGCCGAGGCCCTGAGCCCCTGCGACCTTCATTCCGAGCTCGAAGCGCTTCTGCTTGAGCTCGGTGCCGACGATCTTGGTGATGGAGCCCTCGGGACCCGGCGTGCCGCTCGCCGCGCTTTGCTGAATTCGAGCGAGCGTCAGGTGAAACGCCTCCTCGAGCATCCCGAGCGAAGCGACCTCATCACGGAACAGGGGATCGGGGATTGCCCCCTCCTCTAGGCCGAGGTGCTTGCGCGCCCTGGCGACCACCTCCCGCTGCGCCGACCCCGGCTGGCGCGCAATCGACCGGCCGATTGAGGAGCGCTCGTGTCCGAGGATCGCCTTGGCGATCGTCCAGCCCTCGTTCTCGGTTCCGACGAGATTGTCGACCGGCACGCGGACGTTGTCGAAGAAGGTTTCGCAGAAGGGCGAGTACCCGCTGATCAGATCGATCCGATGCACCGTAATCCCGGGCGTGTTGAGATCCGCAAGAATCACGGAAATGCCCATCTGTTTCTTGGGCGCGTTCGGATCCGTCCGAGTCAGGCAATAGATCCAGTCGCTCAGATTGGCGTGGGAAGTCCACGTCTTCTGCCCGTTCAGCACGAACTCATCGCCGTCGCGCTCCGCCTTGAGCTGCAGATTCGCGAGATCAGACCCGGCGTTGGGCTCCGAGTACCCCTGGCACCACCGCACCTCGCCGCGCGCAATCCCCGGCAAGTGTCGCGCCCTCTGCGCGTCATTGCCGTACTTGAGAAGGACGGGCCCAAACATCGCGAGGCCCTGCCCCGCCACCGGACGCGGCACTCCAATCGACTTCATCTCGGCATGGATGATCTCTTCCTGCGCGTGACTGAGGCCTCCGCCGCCGTATTCCTTGGGCCAAGTCGGAGCCGTCCAGCCCTTCTCGATGCCGAGGTCACGCCATCGCAGCAGGTCCGGATTGGTCTCCTCGCATTTCGAGCCACCCCAATAGCCTTCAAACGGGCCACTGCCGCTCGTGCCCCAAAGCGACTTGGGTGCGTTCTCGCGAACCCAAGCGCGCGCTTCCGCGCGAAATGCCTCTAACTCACTCACCTGATTACTCCGCAGCTCCGGCCTTTTTCATGTCGAGCGCAACGTCCTCGATCATGTCCTCCTGCCCGCCGACGGTCTTCATCCGACCGAGCTCGATGAGGATATCGGTCGACTTGAGGCCGTACTTGTCGGCGGCACGCTTCGCGTGAAGCAAGAACGACGAGTACACGCCAGCGTAGCCAAGCGTGAGGGAGTCGCGGTCCGCGCGAACCTTGTGTGTCATGAGCGGATAGACAATGTCTTCAGCAACATCCATCAGCTTCCACATGTCGACCCCGGTCTCTACGCCCATGCGATGGAGCACGGCCACAAAGACCTCGAGTGGCGTGTTGCCAGCACCGGCCCCCATGCCTGCGACTGACCCATCTACGCGGGACGCTCCAGCTTCGACGGCGGCGAGCGAGTTGGCGATGCCCAGGTGCATGTTGTGGTGCCCGTGGAAGCCAAC
>JBGUEF010000024.1:0-20741 GCA_041821485.1 Deltaproteobacteria bacterium | reverse complement strand
GACCCGTCCGCAGGGTTCCCGTGTCGTGTCCCGCCGTGCCCCGGTTAGTTGTCCATGAAGCTACGCAACTGCTTCGAACGGCTTGGGTGCCTGAGCTTTCGTAGAGCCTTGGCTTCGATTTGGCGGATGCGTTCCCTGGTGACTTCGAAGTCTTGGCCTACCTCTTCGAGGGTGTGGTCGCTCTTTTCGCCTATGCCGAAGCGCATGCGGAGGACCTTTTCCTCTCGGGGGGTGAGCGTCTTGAGGACTCGGCGGGTTTGGTCTTCGAGGTTGCCGTCGATCACGGCTTCGACGGGAGACACCGCGTTCTTGTCCTCGATGAAGTCGCCAAGATGACTGTCTTCTTCCTCGCCGATTGGGGTTTCGAGGCTGATGGGCTCTTTGGCGATCTTGAGGACCTTGCGGACCTTCTCGAGGGGCATCTCCATGCGCTCCGCGATCTCCTCGGGATCGGGCTCGCGGCCCAGCTCCTGAACCAAGTAGCGCGAGGTGCGGATCAATTTATTGATCGTTTCGATCATGTGGACCGGGATTCGGATCGTGCGGGCCTGGTCCGCAATCGCCCGAGTGATGGCCTGACGGATCCACCACGTGGCGTACGTCGAGAACTTGTAGCCGCGCCGGTACTCGAATTTGTCAACGGCCTTCATCAGACCGATGTTCCCCTCCTGAATCAGGTCGAGAAACTGCAAACCGCGATTCGTGTACTTCTTGGCGATGGAGACGACGAGACGAAGGTTGGCTTCGACGAGCTCGGCCTTGGCGCGCTCGGACTGCCGCTCGCCTCCCGCGAGGGCTCGGTACGTATCTCGCAGCTGCTCGACCGGCTGCCCCATGTCTTCTTCGACATCGACAATCGCTTTCTGCGCGTCGCGGATGTGCTCCTCCGAAAGAAGGATCTGCTCTTCGGAGCCATACTTCCGCTGCACCCTCTTCTCGACTGCCTTGCTCTCCTGCATGTCGCTGAGGATGCGCTTCATGTCTTTGTACTTGAGACCGCCGACGCGTGCCTCGGCTTCGTTCATCTCACGCTCGGCGCGCTCGACGCGGCGGGTGTAGGCCTTGATGGCCGCGACCACACGGTCGATCTGCTTCTTGGTGAGGTTGAGCTCACGCAACAGCGCGACCCGCTCGCTGTGATGCTTGTCGAGCTGCACGGCGTACTGCTTCTTGCTCCGATCGGAGACCCGTCGCTTGCCCTCGATGTCGCCCTGCATCTTGGCCATCGACGACTCGATGCGCTTGACCTTGTCGAATAGCTTCAGGGCGCGAACCTTGGCCGCCTCGAAGTCGACCTCATCTTCCTTGTCGAGGTCGCGGACGACGTCTTTGACGCGGAGTTTGCCCTTTCGAAGGCTCTCGCCGATCTCCAGAATCTCGGAAACTCCAACGCGCGAGTTCAAAATCACGTCGAAAATCTGGTCTTCGCCCTCTTCGATACGCTTGGCGATTTCGACCTCGCCCTCGCGTGTGAGGAGCGAAACCGACCCCATCTTACGCAGGTACATGCGAACCGGGTCGTTCGACTTCTGCGAATAGCTGTCGTCAGCGGGGGGTGGAATCGTGGCGGCGCGGCGAACCGAGCTTCGCGTCGCAGCAACGGGGACTTCACTCGTTCGGCTCTGGCCTTCGGGCGCGCCATCGACCACGTCGATGTTTTCGCTCTTGAGCCAGACCATGAGGTCGTCGATTTGGTCGGAGGTCACCATGTCCGGCGGCAACGCTTCATTGAGCTCGTCGTACGTCAGATGACCTTGCATCCGGCCGCGTTCGAGGAGCACCTGCACTTCTTTGCGTTCACGACCCTTGATCTTCGGCACCACGCGCGAAACGGGTTCTGCCCTGAACTTGGACTCGGTCGATCCCTCGTCGCGCACTGAGCTCTTGCTCGCCATCTTCACCTCTGCTTAATGTTCGATTTGAGCTTGTGTGCGCTGCGCGTCAGTTCCACAAACTCTCGAGTGAGCCCTGCTGCCAACGCATCGTCGCCAACTCGGCGCGCTTCGACTATGCGTTGTTGCAAACGGGGCAGCTCATGTTCGATGTTCTTGCTTTCAAGCAGGGGAACGCCCTCGACGAGAATTTGACGTGCCTCATCGATGCTGTGCTCCTGCACAGCCAACTTTGCTTCCAACCACGGCCTGAGTTGGTTGTCGTTCAACTCGTCGAGCAAAGCCGTGGCACTGAGCGATCCCTGCCTATCCACCATCCGCAAGATAGAATCAAAGATGGCGCGAAGATCGGGGCTCGTCAAAAGCTTCGGCAGCTTCTGCGCTTCCTCTTCATGGATCAACCCGGGCTGATCGATGAGCAGCGAAATCAACTTCGACTGTAACTCCGACACTGGTGTTGCAATCGACTGCTGCACTGCGTCACGACGCGGCGCAGGACGGTCGCCACTTCGACCCAACCCGCGACGTAGCTCGCGACGTACCAAACCGGCGTCTGTGATCCCGAATTTGCGCGCAACGCGTTCCACGTAGAGGCCGCGTTCGATCGGGCTTTCGACCTTGGCAAGAATCGGACCAAGTTTCGTGATCGCATCGGCCTTTGCGTGCGGGTTTGGCTCCACTGTCGCGGCCGAGTCATCAATTAAATATTCGATAATGGTGGGCGCGCTCACGATTCGGACGCGCAACGATTCCGCTCCGTGCTCCCTGAGGAAGCTATCCGGGTCGGCACCCTGAGGCAGCGTGACGACGTGGGCCTCCAGCCCGACCTTGCTCACCACGGTGTACGCTTCGCGAACCGCTTTGCGGCCGGCCTTGTCGCCGTCGAAGAGCAGCAGGACCTTCTGCGCAAAGCGTTTAATCAACCTCGCGTGCGCCTCGGTGAACGCAGTGCCCATCGGTGCAACCGCGTTCTGAAAACCTGCCTGGTGAAGCGCAACGAGATCGAAGTTGCCTTCGCACAGTACGGTGGCATCTTCGCGTCGAATCTCGACGCGCCCTTCGTGCAAACCATAAAGCACTTCGCCCTTGTGATAGAGTTCGCTCTCCGGGCTGTTGATGTACTTCGCCGGTGGGTCCTTCTGCTCCTCCATCGATGGCGCAGCCAACAACGCTCGGCCGCTGAAGGCCACGACCTTGCCGTGCACATCAGCAATCGGGAACATCAAGCGGTGCCGGAATCGATCGTAGTGTCCGCGGCTCGAACGGCGCGGCACGATGAGACCGACCGCTTCGGCATCCGCAGGCGATGCGCCCGTGCTCTCCAGGAAACGCGCAAGGGCGTCCCATCCGTGGGGCGCATAGCCGAGGCGAAATTTGCGTGCTGATTCTTCGGAGATGCCACGCTCCAAAAACTCGCGCCGCGCAATGGCACCATCAGTGTGCTCGTGAAGCTGCGTGCAGTAGAACTCGGTGGCCTTCTCCATCAACGACGCCAGGCGGTCCGACTGCTTCTTGTTGCGTTGGAACTCCGCCTCGCGTTGCGGGTCGTACACCGGAAGCTGCACGCCGGTTTGCTCGGCGAGGTCACGCGCGATTTCAGGGAAGGTCTTGCCCTCGACGTGCATCAGGAATGAGAAGACATCGCCTGACGCTTTGCACCCAAAGCAGTGGTAGAAACCGCGATTGGGGTGCACATAGAAGGACGGGGTCTTTTCGTTGTGAAATGGGCAAAGGCCCCTGAGGCTGTTTCCGGACTTCTTGAGCGCGACGTAGTTGCCGATGATGTCTGCGATGGGAGCGCGTTCGCGGATCTCAGCAATCTTGTCTTCAGAAATCACTGCTGCGTCTCACCCGTGCTCGCCGTCCCTGTGGAGTCAGCGGAGTGTAGACTTCACCTGCTTCTTGGCAAGCGCCGTCTGTCGCTGTAGTTGTGGCGCGATGGCTCACGCGCGCGCATCGCTGCGGCAGATTCTAGGGGTGTATGCGCTAGTGTGTGTGGCCGTCTTCGCGGTGACTCGGCTAGAGCCACTCGTCGGCGTCGGGCAATACGTCCACCTCGTGGTCGCGGCGATCTTCCTCTTGACCTCAATCCGGCTCACACGTGGCGACCCTGCGCACTTCGGCGTCGCGCTTGGCGGGCTCCTCGAGCCCGCGACCGACGACCAATCAGCAGGCCCGCTGGGGCTCTTCGACCTCGGCCGCGCAATTCGCAAGGCGCTTCCGTCCGCTGCGTTAGAGCTCGGCATGGCGACCGTCGTCGCGGCCGTGGTGTTTCCCCTCTACGCGGTCGGCTTCTACTGGTGGAACCAGCCAGCCGGAGATTTTTCGCTGGTGCTCCCTCCCAACATCGCAAGCTTCGTCGTCGCGCAGCTCATCGTCATCGCGCTGCCGGAGGAAGCCTTCTTTCGCGGCTACCTGCAAACCTCGCTGAGCGACCTCACCAACAGAAGAGTACGCGTGCTCGGCGTGGAGCTCGCGCCGGGGGCCTGGCTGCTCCAAGCCGCCTTGTTTGCGGTGATTCACTTCTTGGTCGATCCCCACCTGGCGCGTCTCGCAGTCTTTTTCCCCGCGCTTCTCTTCGGATGGACCCGAGCGTGGCGCGGCGGAATAGGCGCCGCCCTCATTTTGCACGCGATAAGCAATCTTTATTCCGAGATTCTCGCGCGGAGTTGGCTATAACTCACTCATGCAGGCCACTCCGCCGGCTCCAACGATTCTCGCGGAAACCGTACGTCGCGCGCTGTCTGAAGACATCGATCGCGGCGACATCACCACCCAAGCATGCGTCGAGCCCACTACTCTGGGCACGGCTACGCTAAACGCGCGCGAGCCTGTGGTCGTGTGCGGGCTGCCGATCCTCGAAGAGGTGTTCGCGCAGGTCGACCTTCTGGTGGATGTCGATACCCATGTGCAGGATGGCGACTTCGTCGAGGCAGGCACCTCCCTGGCGACGCTTTCCGGGCCAGCAACGTCGATTCTCCTTGGCGAGCGTGTCGCGCTCAATTTTCTGCAGCGGCTCACCGGGGTTTCGACCATGACGAGGCATTTTGTCGACGCTCTGCCCGATGGGTCCACGACGAGGATCACCGACACTCGCAAGACGACGCCGGGGTTGCGCGCCCTCGAGCGCTATGCGGTTCGCTGCGGTGGCGGCCACAACCACCGCGAGGATTTGGGAGCCGCCGTGCTGATCAAAGACAACCACATCGCCGCTGCAGGTGGATGCACCCAGGCGATCCAACGCGCGCGCGCATACGCGCCACACACCTGCCGCATCGAATGCGAAGTCGACACTCGAGCCCAACTCGAAGAAGCTATCGCGGCCGGAGCCGACATCGTCATGCTCGACAACTTCAACGACGACGAAGTGCGCGACGCGCTCGCGTTCGTCGACGGTCGGGCTATCGTGGAAGTGTCCGGCGGAATCACGCTCGAACGCGTGGCCGCCCTCGGCGCGTTGGGGGTCGACGTGATCAGCGTCGGGGCGCTCACGCATTCGTCGCCTTCGTGCGACCTCGGGCTCGACTGGAGCTGAGCCGTGATCGAAGATCTGCAGCCTGAAAGGGTACAGAGCCGCGTCTCCGGAAACTGGGGAAGCTCGCTGACCGTGCACGACAGCACCGCGTCGACGATGGATGACGCCTCGGCCGCTGCTGCCAACGGCGCGCCGGAAGGCCACGTGGTCTTGGCCGACCAACAGACTCGTGGGCGGGGCGCGCATGGCCGGCAGTGGCTCTCGCCCTCGGGCTCCGACCTCTACTTCTCGGTCGTGACGCGGCCCACGGTGGATCCTGCTTCGACCGCGCTCATCACCCTCGCGACCGGGCTCGGCGTTCGCGATGCGGTCGCAAGCCTCTTGCCGGGCCGCTCCGTCCTGGTGAAGTGGCCCAATGACATCTGGATTGAGAGCCGCAAGTGCGCCGGCGTTCTCGTCGAAAGCCGGATGCTGGGCATGCGCATCGACTCGGTGATCATTGGGGTAGGCCTGAACGTGAACCGCATGCAGTGGCCACCCGAGCTTGCCGGTGCGGCGACCTCGCTGCGAGCGGAGCGCAGCGGCGAGGAGCCATTCGACCGGGCCGACGTGCTAGCCACCCTTCTCTCTCACATGGAGCGATGGGTGGAGCGCTTCGTCAGGGACGGCGCGACGATCGTGGTCGATGCCCTGCGACCGAGCCTGGCATTGGTTGGAGAGCGGGTTCGCTGGGAGGATGGCAACGGCGTATTCGACGGCATCGACGCGGACGGGGCAGCACGCGTACGAACGGATGCAGGCGTGGTCTCCCTTCATGCAGCCCACATCGAGCCGGCCGAGGGCTGAGCGCTGCACTTGCCTGCACAGGGGTTGCGCACCAGAACTGCCCCATGACGCATGCACGCGAGCTCGACTGGATACAACGCTCGGTGGGCGTACTCACGCTCAGCGACCGCGCGATCATATCGGTCAGTGGTGACGATGCTCGTGAGTGGTTGCAGGGGCAGCTGACCAATCAAGTCGAGGGAGTCGAAGCCGGGGACTCCACGTACGCGTTCGTGCTCACCCTCAAAGGACGGATCCTGGCCGATGTGTACGCGCTCGTTCGCGAGAACGATGTGTGGTTGGACGTGCCGGCAACCCAGGTCGAGGCACTGCTCGAACGCTTAGACCGCTACATCATCATGGAGGATGTAGACCTCGAGGTTCTGGGCGACCTGCGTGTGATCGCCGCCCAGGGCCCGAGCGCCGACGAGGTGGCGGACGGAGGCTGGCCCGCAGACAGGCTCGGGACCGGTGGCCGGCAATGGGTGGTCTCGAGCTCAGAGCTCGAGTCGGAGCTCGAACGTTTGACCGCGTGTGCCCGTGAGCTCGGTGGAGGATGGGTCAGCGACCAGGCCTGGAACCACAGCCATGTCCTTCGTGGGCGACCGCGCTTCGGCGTCGACTTCGGCGACTGGACCTATCCCCAGGAGAGTGGTCTCAAGCCTGTAGCCGTCTCCTTCAACAAAGGCTGCTACATCGGGCAAGAGACCGTCGTCATGCTCGAAAACCGCGGAAAGTCCCCCAAGGTCCTTTGGCGCTGGGCAGTCGAGAGCGCCGAGCCACCAGCGGCCAAGGCGTCCATCATGCGGGCGGACGCTGTCGCCGGCGAGATCACCTCGGCGGTGCCGGAGCAGGAGGGTGTGCGGGCCCTCGGCTTCCTCAAGCGTGGATACGAGGCGGAAGGGCCCGAAGGCTTCACGGTCGACGGAGCCCCGGCCCGCGCCATCGGCCCTGTAGAAGAAGGGCCCGGGGTGCGCCCGCCGCCCAGGTGACGATACGGAACACACTGTGCTGGCGCGAACCGCCGGTCGACCTTATAGTAGGGGCCAAAGGAGCATCATGCTGAACCTCACCACGCGAGCTGCAGAGAAGGTCAAGGAAATCCAAAACGCCGAGGGCCTCGCCGAGCAAGGCCTCCGAGTGCGGGTCATTGGCGGCGGTTGCGCAGGGTTTTCGTATGATTTGTTCTTCGAGGACGAGACCACCGACATGGACCAGACCTTCACGTCGCACGGGATTCCCATCTATGTGGACATGATGAGCGCGCAGTACGTCGAAGGCACCGAGATCGACTACGTCGAGGGCCTGCAGGGCGCGGGGTTCAAGTTCGTCAATCCGCAGGCCAAACAGACCTGCGGCTGCGGCTCCAGCTTCGCGACCTAATTCTTCAATCATTTCAGCAGAAGCAGCGGACGACGGGGGTTCTTCCTCCGTTCGCTTAGGTCGACGCTAGACTAACGCACTTGACAGACACAGGTGACGTAACGTAACCCAGTTCGGCGCATAAGGGGTACACCATGCAGTCATCCGCCTCCCTCGACCGATACATCCAGCAAGTCCGGGCCATCCCTAAGCTGTCCCGCGAAGATGAGCACCAGCTCGCGCTGCGCGCGCGCGACGGCGACCAGGACGCCACCGACAAGCTGGTCGAAGCCAACCTGCGATATGTCGTCGCCATCGGGCTTCAGTATCGACGCTACGGCGTGACGCTAGGCGACCTGATCGCCGAAGGGAGCGTGGGCCTGGTGACGGCCGTTCGTAAGTTTGACCCACACCGTGGCACGCGCTTCGTGACCTACGCCGGGTATTGGATTCGCGCCTTCGTGCTCGAGGCCGTCGTTCGCTCGAGCACGATGATCGGCGCGGGCTCGGGCCCATTTCGATCCAAGCTGTTCTTCCGGCTGCGCCGGGAGCGAGCTCGGCTGTCGAATCTGATCGCCGATCCTGAGGAGCTGATCGCGACGCTCGCGGCTGAGTTCGACACGACCAGCGAGAAGATGACAGAGCTGCTGCGCCGACTCGACCAGCGTGAGATCTCGCTCGACGCACCGGCCTATCACGACTCCGATGCAACGCTCGTCGAAACGCTTCCTGGGGCTGCAGAGCCACAGGACGTGATGGTTGCCCGTCAGCGCCGGCAGAGCGGCATCGAGTTGCGGCTCGAAGGCGCGCTGTCCGTGCTCGATGATCGCGAGCGGCTCATCGTCGAAAAGCGCATCTTGAGTGACGACTCTGCATCGTTGGCCTCCCTCGGTCGCGAGCTCGGCGTCAGCCGCGAACGTGCCCGCCAGCTCGAAGCCAGGGCGAAGAAGAAGCTCGCCGAAGAGCTGAAAGACCTCGCGCCCGCAGCGTAACCCACCTGCTCAAATGTAGGGTGTCCGCTTACCCGGTCTCTTCTTTCTATGGCCCGATGCGCTCTGGGCGGAGCCGGGGTAGCATGTAGGCCAGATGGCGTTCGAGGAAGGGGACATCACGGTGCTGGGCCGCGATGCCACGCAGGCGTTGGGACAAGACGATCTCGTCGAAGAGCCCGGCTCCGCGGGGCCTCCTGCCGTGCCGCCAAGCCGGGGCATCGGCGCGCCAAGGAACCACGCGCCCAGCAAAGTCGACCGGGCGCGGCGTGCACGCGATTGGCTCGAGGAATGCGAGCGCGAGCTGCGCGACCAACCGGACGTCCGACGCGCGGCGCGCTTGTACTTCGAGATGGCGCGCACCTGCGAGGGGCCGCTCAAGGACGCACGCCGTGCACTTCAATACTATCAAGCGACGCTCGAGCGCTCGCCCGACTATGTCCCTGCGATTCGCGCCGCGCGCCGGCTCCTTCTAGGAGCACGCATGTTTACCGAGGCGCTCGCGTTGTTCGATGCCGAGGCTCGTGTGACGCGGCTGCCTCGCGACAAGGCGACCCTGTTCTTGTTGAAGGGCCGACTGCTCGAAGACGTTCTCGGCAATCGAGAAGCCGCCGGGGACGCCTACCACACCGCGCACGCTCTCGATCGCTCACACGCCGCTATCTTGCACGCCACCGAGCAGCGCTCGTTTGCGAAGCGCACCTGGCCCGACGTGGACCGGAACCTCGCCGAGCTTGCAAACACCGCCGCAGCGGACGACGGGCATCGCGCGGCGTTGATCATCCGTCGAGCTCAATTGCTCGAAAGCCGGCAGCAGCTTCCGGAGCAAGCCGCGGAGCTGTACGAAACGGCGCTGCAGCTCGATTCGAGCGCTGTCATCGCGGTGCAGGCGTTGAAGCGCCTCTACTACGGGCAACATCGTTGGCGTGACCTGATCCGCACCCTCGAAGCAGAAGCTCAATTGGCAACCGACCCCTTGTTGAAAGCCTCTTCACTCTACCGGGCTGCGCGTATTCACGCGGAGCACCTCGGCAATCGAGACGAAGCCATCCGGGTCCTCGAGCAAGCGCGCAGCCTCCATCCACGGGACCCGCTGATCCTCGGCGAGCTCGCCCGCCACTATGAGGCCGGCCAGCGACTGCAGGCGTTGGTCGAGACCCTCGAAGCGCTGACGGAAGCGAGTGACGACCAAGCCGAGAAGCTGACCTTCACGCAGCGCATCGCGCGCCTGTATGAAGAGGAGCTGCGCGACGTGGACCAGGCAATCGCATGGCACGAGAAGGCGGTCGAGCTCCACCCCACCTCGCTGTCGAGCCTGCAAGCGTTGAGTTTGCTCTACCGGGTCCGCGGCGCCTGGCCGAAGCTCATCGACATGTGCCTCCAGGAGGCGCGTTACACGACCGATGCGCAGCGGCGTGCCGATGCCTATGCGCGCGCAGCGGAGATATACGAGACGAGGCTGGACGCCATCGATGATGCGGTCGATCAATACCGTCGCGCGCTCAACGCGATGCCCGACCATCCCACGGCGTTCAAAGCTCTGGCGCGCCTGCTTTCAGACGTGGACAAACCCAAAGAGCTCGTTCAACTCTACGAGAACGCATTGGACAGAGCGACGGGCACGCGGGCTGTGTCGTACCTGCTCAAAATCGCGCAGCTCTACGAAGATGTGCTTGGCGAGCACGCGCTGGCGGCCCAAACCTACAAGCGGGTCTTACAGCAGGACTCCGGGCACCTCTCAGCAGTGCACGCATGGCAACGCTCGGCCGCGCGCGCTCACCGCCCCCGCGAGGTTCTCGAGGCCCTCGATTACGAGATCGGGCTGACCGTCGAGCGGGACCGGCTGGTCGGGCTCCTGCATCGAGCAGGAGAGGTCCTCGACGAGCAGCTAGGCGACCGCGACGAGGCGATCGCCCACTATCGTCGCGCGCTCGAAAAAGACCCCCGTCATGTCCCGACGCTTTCGAGCCTCGGACGCCTGTACTACGCCGCCGGTCGCTGGAACGACTTGCTCGACATCTATGGCCAGGAGTTGAGGCTCACGTCCAGCAAGGGCCGGCGGGTCGCCTTGCTGCAAAAAATGGCCGAGATCTCGCGAGACCGCCTCGGAAGCGATGAGGACGCTCTTCGCTATCACCGAGAGGCGATCAAGGTCGATGCGGCGCACGCGCCCTCCCTCCAGGAGCTGGCGCGGCAGCTGCGGGAAAGAGGCGATTGGGAAGAGCTGGTCGACGTGTTGGAGCTCCAGCTTCGCAACTCAGGCGCCGCTCGGATCCGTGCGCGGGCCGCGTTCCTGCTCGGGCAGGTGTACGAAGAGCACCTCGATGATCGAACCAAGGCGGTGGCGTCCTACGAGACCGCGATCTCGGCGGACGCCAGCTATAGGCCCGCCATCGATGCCCTCGCGCGCGTGCGCGCCGAAGAGCACGATTGGACACATCTCCTGGCCGATCTCGAACGCGAAGTGAAGCTCACCGAGGAGCCGACACAGCGCATCGCTCTGTTCGCACGCAAAGCACAGGTGCTGGAGCGACAGGATAAGCACCGCCAAGCGATCCAGGCTTGGGAAGATGTGCTCGCCGTCGATGCCAAACACCTCGGCGCCCTCTTGGCACTGGAACAATTGCATCGACAGGTTGGCGCGTGGGAATCGCTGTGCACCGTCTACTCGACGCAAGCCGATGTGCTCGAAGACCCGGCTGGCCGTGTTGCGGCGCTCTACGAGCTCGCGCGGCTGCTGGAGCATCAGGGGCTCGGAGAGTACGGCGACATCGTCGGAGCGTACCGGCGGATCTTGGAAATCGCTCCCGCCGAGCTCGGGGCCTTGCTGGAAGTCGAGCGATTGGCTGCAGGTCAGGGAGACGCGAACCTATTGCGCGAGATCGACGCGTTGGGGGCGCAGTCTGCGCACGACCCGACGGTGGCAGCAGCGCACCACGCCCGCCTAGCCGAGCTCGTGGAGGGCGAAGAGGACACGGAGGCGATCGAGCAGTTCCGCGCGGCTGCGATCGCAGACCCGTATCACATCGGTGCCGCTCGTGGGCTCACCCGCGTCGCGCAAGAGACCGACGATCCGGCCGCGCTGGTCGATGCACTGCGGCGCGAAGCGGAATCCGAGCGTGATGCGAAGGCCGCCTCGGAGCTCTTCGTGCAAAGTGCGGTGGTTCGTCTCGAACGAATCGGAGACCACGACGGCGCCCGACGCGATTTCGAGCAAGCACTCGAGCTATGGCCGGACTCTGCTCGTGCCGCCGACGGCCTCACCGACGTGCTCACAATCGACGCCAGCTGGTCGCCCCTGGTCGATCGACTCTCGCAAGCCGCGTCAGGGGCACGGTCCGTCGATCGAGCGAGCGCGCTTTGGCTGACGGTCGCGCGCATCCAGAGCGACGAGCTCGGCGAGCTTCCTGCTGCGATCCGGACTCTGCAGCGTGTGCTGAAAGTGGAGCCTCGTCATCTCGACGCATTGGAGCGATTGGCGCAACACTTCCAAGCCAACGAGTCGTGGCACGAGGCGGCTGCGACCATGGAACAGCTGCTTGCCGCCGCGCCCGAGAACAGCCGCCTCCGACGGGTTTTGCTCGACCTGGCCCGTCTCTATCGTGAGCGATTGAACATGCCGGACCGGGCACTGCGACACGTTGAGTCCGCGTTGGCCGCCGAGCCGACTCATCCCGCCGCCCTTCAAGAGCTCTCCCTCGTGCACGAAGCACTTGGGCAATTGCCAGAGGCTCTGCAGGTCGCTCGCCATCTGCTCGACGTGAGCGATGGCGAGGCGCGCGGAGATGCTCTGGTTCGTCTCGGACAGCTCGAACACGCTGCCGGAGACAGAGACAACGCCAAGATCGCGCTGCGTCGAGCTGTCGTGATCGAAGGGCCGGGCAGCGACGCGGCACGCACACTCGAGGACCTCTGTGAAACCCCGAACGACTGGCGGGCCTATGCCGAGGCGCTCGGAAGTCATCGCGCCAAGGACGAGGCGGGCCATGTCGCAACCGCTCTCGAAGTCGCACGGATCTTGTCGGACCACTGCCGGGACGAGCACGCCGCGATCGCCGCACTTCGAAGCGGCCTCGAGGACGGCGCTGCCAATGCCGATCTTCGACGGGAGCTGGCAGTGCGCTTGCGCGCGCGCGGAGACCAAGCAGCGGCCGTCGAGCAGCTGCAAGCTGTGCTGTCCCAAGAGCCGCTGCGGCAGGAGGTCTGGCGCGAGCTCGCGGTCACCTATCAGGCGGGTAACCGCTTGCGAGAGGCGCGTCTCGCAACTCTGCCGCTGCTCGCGCTCGGTGTGGATGATGAAGAAGATCGTGCTCGAATCGTGTCGGTCGAGCCTTGGCCCGCTCGGGTTCGGCCGAGGTCGCTTCGCGGTTCGGTGCTCGATCAGCTAGGGACGCCGCGCTCGGAAGACGCCGCAGCCGGAGCGCTGCTTGCCGCGCTGAGCCCGGCGCTTGCCAAACTCTACCCCCCAGAGCTCGAAAGCTACGGGCTCGCAACGCGGGATCGGCTTCCGACCGAGGCGAATCACCCGCTCCGCGAGATCGCCAACCGAATCGCAGCCGCGCTCGATGTTCGCCATTTCGATTTGTTCCTGCATCGCATCCGCAACCGGGGCATCACTATTGAGTTCGGCACCCATCCTGCGGTGCTCGTGCCGGCGACAATCATGGAGAAGGACCCGAGCACGCAAGCGTTCTTGCTCACGCAGCCCATGACGCAAATCGCCCGCGGCTACCACGCAGTCGAAAAGCTCACACCGCGAGAGCTCGATGTCCTGTTGGCGTCGGCGGCACGAACGGTGAAGCCCGACTTTGGCTCGGGCTTGACCAGCGAAGAGTTCCTCGATGAGCAGACTCGGCGGTTGCAACGGGC
This sequence comes from Deltaproteobacteria bacterium, assembly GCA_041821485.1. Taxonomy (GTDB): domain Bacteria; phylum Myxococcota_A; class Polyangia; order Polyangiales; family Houyiibacteriaceae; genus SG8-38. The sequence continues at coordinate 7,329 of JBGUEF010000024.1, read as the reverse complement.
GATTCCACGGCGCGACCGAAGGCTCGTGCGTGACGCCGCCCTCGCCTACTCCCAAGCCAAGCGAGTGAAGTTCGACCGATGGGTAAACGCCGCGCATCGCACGGCTCTGCGCGCGGCGCTTCTCGTCTGCGATGACCTCGACCCCTTCGTGCAAGATGTGCGAAGCCGAATCGCGCCTGAGCGAGAAGCTGAGGGTGAGACGTTCGACAAGCAGCCCGCCTATCTCGACGCACTGAAGTTCTGGGCCTCTCCTGCGGCGATGCACTTGAGGGAGCACATGGGGATGCTTCCTTCTCGCTAGCCGCACCGAGGTCTCAGGCGCTCTGGTGTGTGTGCCGGTCGATGCGGTAGACGAGCCAAGCAAACGCGGCGCCGATGATGACGAGCATGGCCAGCCCCGAATAGAAGGCCGGGCTTGCAAAGAACGTAACGAGACCGTAGTCGCGTGTGAACTGTCGATAGGAGCCGACCGCCGAAAGCCGGTCCCATCCGAGCGGCCACACCGCCGCCGCGATGAAGAGCGCGCTGACTGCGATGCGTCGGACGGCCCCGTCACGCGAAGCACGGCAAAGGGCCGCGCCGAGCCAGAAGCCCAGGGATGCCGCACCGACCAGGAACAAGACCGCCAAGATGCCCCAAACCCACGGGGCGCGGCCTGTGTCGACCCAATAAGACAGAAACCAGTCGCCGTGAAATGCGTAGAAGTAGATGACTGCGGGCAAGAGGACAAAGCCAACGAAAAGCGCATAAGCCAGGAAGGCCTCCATGCGCCACACGGGGTCCGCGCTATGACGGACCTCGTCCCGGCCGGCATGGGCCGAGAGAGCGCCCATGGCGATGGTGATGAGCAGCAGGAAAAGTAAAGGCAAAGTGTTCCCCAACGAGATGCTACGTCCCCGGTTCGTGGACGGTCAACCAAACGAGCACCATAGTTGGGGCATGCGCAATCGTGCCTGGGTCGGTTTGGTGGGGTTTGTCGCGGCTTTGGTGGCCGAGACACATGCGTCCGCCGACACCTTGAGCGAGCTCACAGCGCCCTTCGCAAACGCGCTTCAGGACGGGAGCTACGCGGGCGCGCTGGGGCTGATCTTCGTAGCAGGTCTGGCTACCTCGTTGACACCCTGCGTGTATCCGATGATCGCGGTCACCGTCAGCGTGTTTGGTGCCAGGCAGGCCGAGAGCCGCGGTAGGGCGGCGCTCCTGTCGACTTCGTTCGTGTTGGGCATCGCCGCACTCTTCACACCCCTCGGCGTGGTCTCCGCGCTGACGGGGAGCGCGTTTGGCAGCGCGCTAGCGAGCCCCTGGGTCGTGGGAACCTTGTCCGCGTTGTTCGCGGTGATGGCATTCAGCATGTTCGGCTTGTTCGATCTCGCCTTGCCTTCGGGTCTACAGAATCGGCTCGCACAGGCGGGCGGGTTCGGCGTGCGAGGCGCGTTCGTGCTCGGGTTCGTCAACGGGCTCATCGCCGCTCCGTGCACCGGGCCGGTCCTTGCGGTTCTGCTGACCTGGGTGGCCACGACCGGGAACGTCGCGTTCGGTGCGATCGCGCTGTTCATCTACGCAATCGGTATCGGTGTGTTGTTCTGGTTCGTTGGAACCTTCGCGGTCACGCTTCCGAAGTCGGGGCGATGGGTGGAGTGGACCAAGAGCGCATTTGGCATCGCAATGCTCGCCTTGGCGTTCTACTACGTTCGGGGCGTGCTGCCCTACCCGCGTCCGGCGGTGCGCGACGAGGTCTGGCTCGCGCTGGCATTGGGACTGCTGGTGGGCGGTGTCATCGTTGGCGCCATCCATCTGTCATTCAAGGGTGATGCGTGGGGGGCTCGCATTCGGAAAGCAGTCGGAGTAGCCGCATGCGTCGCGGGGGTCCTGGGGATCGTCGGTTGGGCGGAGGCGCTTCCTCCCGGCGCGCACATTGGCTGGGTCGAGAGTTTCGAAGCCGGCAAGACCAGAGCGCTCACCGAAGAGCGTCCCATGCTGGTGGACTTCGGCGCCGATTGGTGTGGCGCGTGCCAGGAGCTCGAACGCGACGTCCTGAGCGACCCACGGGTCGTCGCCGAGGCACGACGTTTCGTGACCGTTCGCGTCGACCTCAGCACCGACAAGGCGACCGACGAAAAATGGGCGATACTCAAGGCCTATGAGCAGCCCGGGTTGCCCCTGGTGGTCCTTCATCACAGCGACGGCTCCGAGGCCGCGCGCGTCACCGGCTTGGTGGAAAGCGACGAGTTCCTCGAAATGATGGGTGCCGTTCGCTGATCGACGCGCGGCCGTGCTAGCCTCCGCCGAGGAGTGACCGGGATGAGGAAGAGCACCCTTTCGAGACGCGAGATGCTTGGCCACACCGTGCATTTGGCGGTGATCGGCTCGATGCCAATTCTGCTGAACGCCTGCACGAAACCTGAGTTCAGCTGCCAAGATGTGACCGGGCTCGGCGAAGCCGATTTGGAGCTGCGTTCGGCGCTCGAGTACCGTGACTTGTCCCCTCACGGCGAACAGAAGAGCTGCTCGAGCTGCGCGTTCTACAAGGCGGGTAAGAAGGACGCCTGCGGACAATGCACCCTGGTCCGCGGCCCGATTCATCCGCTGGGGTACTGCAACTCTTGGGCTGCGAAGGGCTGAGTCACTGAGGTCATGGCATTGTTCGAGGTGCGTGGCCTATCGAAGGCCTTTGGACGAAATGTAGTCCTGAACGGGTTGGACCTCGACATCTTCACCGGGGAGGTCGTGACGATCATCGGAGAGTCGGGCTCCGGCAAGAGTATCTTGCTCAAAGCACTGATGGGCTTGCTCGATGTCGACGCGGGGAGCATTCGCTTCGATGGAGAAGAGGTCACAGGACAGACGGAGCGCGAGTGGATGCAGACCCGCCGCCGCATCGGGATGCTGTTCCAAGAATCGGCGCTTTTCGACTCCTTCAGTGTTTACGATAACGTCGCGTACGCCTTGCACGAGCAGACGACGATGACCGACGAAGAGATCGCGACGCGAGTCGAAGAAACGCTCGCCTTGGTCGGTCTTCCGGGTATCGAGGCCATGTCGCCCGCAGATCTCTCGGGAGGCATGCGCAAGCGCGTGGCGCTGGCCCGCGCGGTGGCCGTTCGCCCCGAGGTCGTCTTTTACGACGAGCCCGCCGAAGGGCTAGACCCGATCAATGTCACACGCGTGAACCGTTTGCTTCTTGGTTTGCAGAAGACCTTGAACGTCACCTCGGTCGTCGTGACGCACAACCTCAAGGCGGCGTTTGCGATCAGCGATCGCCTCGCCCTCATTCATGACGGTGCGGTGCTGGCCACCGGAGCTCCAGAGGCATTTCTCGAATCCCAAGACCCGGTCGTCCGAGAATTCATCGGCGACCGGATGAGGCAAGTCCTGCGTGCAAGTTGAGTTCGTAGGCGCGGTCGGGGGGAACGTCACTGGGTCGCGGCACATCGTCCATACCGAGAACGCACGCATCCTGCTCGATTGCGGTCTTTTCCAAGGCCGCCGCTCAGAGACCATCGAACGCAACCGGGACCTCGGGTTTCGCGCGAGAGAAATCGATGTGATGGTGCTGTCCCACGCGCATATCGATCATTCGGGCGCCCTTCCTCGGCTGTACCGCCAGGGCTTCCGCGGATCGATCTATTGCACGCCGGCCACCCGGGACCTGTGCGCGGCAATGCTGGAGGACTCGGCCGAGATTCAAGCTCAGGACGCCGCCTACATCAATCGCAAGATCGAGAAGAACGGCGCCGACATGCAACCCGTCGAGCCGCTGTACGACCAGAAAGACGTCGTTGGGACGCTCGAGCTCATGGTCAGCGTTCCCTACCACCGGCCCCAACAGATCGCCGACGGAGTGACGTTGACGTACTATGACGCGGGTCACGTGCTCGGGAGCGCGATCGTCGCCCTAGACGTCGACGTGGTCGGCGAACAACGGCGCCTGGTTTTCTCGGGCGATCTCGGGCGACGCAACATGCCGCTCCTCCGTGACCCTGAGGTTCCCCCGGGGGCCTCATGCCTGCTCCTGGAGAGCACCTACGGGGACCGGACTCACGACCCTATCGGGCAGATGGAAGACGAGCTTCTCGATGTGATCACACGGACGGTGGAACGCGGCGGCAAGTTGATCGTGCCGTCGTTCGCGCTGGAGCGTGCGCAAGAGGTGGTTTATGCACTCAAGCAGCTCCACGATCAGGGACGGCTTCCCGACGTTCCGGTATACGTCGACTCGCCGCTGACCGTGAAGCTCACCGACGTCTTTCGACTTCACCCAGACTGCTTCGATAGCGAGACGCGAAAAATCTTGCTCGAGGCTGACTCTCCCTTTGACTTCGATGGCCTGCGGTATGTTTCCTCGGTCGAGGACTCTAAGGCGATCGATCGGAGAGACGAACCCTGCGTGGTAATCTCGGCAAGCGGGATGTGCGAATTCGGGCGTGTGGTCCATCATTTGGTGGCCGCGATCGAGAATCGAAAGAACACCGTGGTCATCGTTGGATTCCAGGCACAGCACACGCTCGGTCGCCGGCTCGTCGAACAGCGAGCGCGGGTGAGAATCTTCGGCGTCGAACGCGAGCGGCATGCGGAGGTCGCCGTGCTCAACGGATTCAGCGCGCACGCAGGCCAGGACGACCTCTTGGAGTTCGCCGAGGCTGTTCGCGAGGCGGGGCCGCTTCGGCACGTCGCGCTGGTTCACGGCGAGGACCAGGCGCGCAGTACGCTGAAAGCGCTCCTCGAAGAGCGAGGCTTTCCGAGCGTCCACACGCCGGGCCGCGGCGATCGACTCGACGTGTGAGGTCCGAGACCTTGACCTCGAGCGGGGTCTAACCGCATCCTCCTCCGCACGCGCTAGACGAGGAGGGGACATGAGCAAGGGCTTGATTGGAACTGGAGTGATCGCGGCAATCGCGCTACTCCTGGTGGCAACTGGGGTGGGCAGCTACAACCGCCTCGTCGAGCTCGACGAAGGCGTGGACAACGCCTGGAGCCAGGTCGAGAACGTCTACCAGCGCCGCGCGGACCTGATTCCGAACCTGGTCGCCACCGTCAAAGGCGCCAAGGAGTTCGAGCAAGAGACGCTGACCCAGGTGGTGGAGGCGCGCGCCAAAGTCGGACAGGTCAATTTCGAGACGGCGCCCGACGCCCAGCAACTGGAGGCATTCGAGGCTGCACAGTCTCAATTGTCGTCTGCGCTATCTCGACTGCTCGTCGTGGTCGAGCGCTACCCGGAGCTCAAAGCGACCGAAGCATTCCGGGACCTTCAGGCTCAGATCGAGGGAACTGAAAACCGAATCACCGTGGAGCGGATGCGCTTCAACGATGCGACGCTGGCGTACAACCGGACCCGCCGCCGCTTCCCGACGATTCTTCTCGCGAAGATCATGGGCTTTGACGACAAGCCGTACTTCGAGGCGACCCCAGGGGCAGAAGAGCCCCCGAAGGTCGAGTTCTAGCTCAGGTCGTGCCCCGGCGAATCGATAGATTCTTCTCCAGTGCAGAACGGGAAGCGATCCGGGCTGCAACGACCATTGCGGAGCGAGAGACGGCAGGAGAGCTCGTGGTCTACGTGACCGAACGCTGCGATCCTCATGTCGAGGTGGGCTGGAAGGCAGCGCTGATCGGCGGAGCCGTCGGAGCCTTGTGCGCGGCGTTCGCAGTTTGGCGTTTTGGCGGTTGGGGGGCGCCCGACTATCTCTGGACCTTAATCGGACTGCAGCTTGGCCTCGTGCTCGGCTGGGTCGCAAGCCGGTTCGACATGGTCGCGCGCCGCTTGATCGGCAGTGAAGCACTCGACAGCCGCGTAGAATCCCGCGCAGCAGAAGCGTTCTTGGAAGAGCAGGTCTTCGCGACCCGCGACCGCACGGGTGTCCTGGTCTTCGTAGCCCTGTTCGAGCATCGGGTGTTCGTGCTGGCGGACGAGGGGATCGACGAGCGGGTCGACGACGACGCTTGGACGGAAATCTCCGGTGAGCTCGCACACGGACTTCGTCGTGGAACCCCAGCGCCGGCCCTGATTCATGCGGTGAAGCGATGCGCCGACCTGCTGGTCGAGCACGGGGTATCCGCGTTGGACCGTGAGAACGAGCTCTCCGACGAACCGAGGTTCCGCCGTGACTAGGGCTCGACTCACATTCGCCACACTGCTGCTGTCGTCACTCTCGATCACGGCTCTGGCCCTGGACGTCCCCAAGCTCAGCGGACGAGTCAACGACTACGCGGATCTCATCTCCCCCGCAGCGGAAGCGCGAATCGAGCACACGCTTGAAGCGCTCGAACAGGACGAAGGAGCACAGCTCGTCGTGCTCACCATCGACAGTCTAGAGGGAGAGCAGCTCGAGGAGTACAGCCTTCGGGTCGCCGAAACTTGGAAGCTCGGCCGCGCGGAACAAGACGACGGCGCGCTCCTTCTCATCGCGAAGAACGATCGGAAGATGCGCCTCGAGGTGGGCTACGGCCTAGAGCCCGTCTTGAGCGACGTCATGTCGAGGCGAATCCTGGACCAGGTCCTACGGCCCAAATTTCGCGCGGGAGACTTCGACGGCGGTGTGGAGCGCGCGGTCGACGCGGTGGATGGCCTGATCCGCGGCACGAGCACCCTTCCTCCTCCGACCGAGAGCGATGCTCCGGGCGATCTTCCACCCAGAATGTTCGGAGTGCTTTGGCTGTTGTTCCTGGTGCCCTTCGTCTTTGTGCTGATCGGCACCAATCCGTTCCAGTGGTTTCTCTATCTCTTCCTGGTCCCGTTTGTGTTCGTCGGTGGCCTCACCTCCGCCGGACCAAGTGCGAGCCCGTTCTTCGTGGTGTTTTGGTTGATTGCCGCGCCAATCGTATGGTCCTTCTTCGGAAGGCGGCGGAAGAAGCGGAAGGCCGGCAAGGGAGGCGGGCGAACCGGCTGGTCCAGTGGGTCTTGGTCGTCAGGCGGCGGGGGGTTCTCGAGCGGAGGCGGTTTCTCCGGAGGCGGCGGGAGCTTCGGTGGCGGCGGCTCGAGCAGCAGTTGGTAAGCGCTAGGGATCGCTCTCCAAGCGTCCGTGCCAGTAGACCCAGTTGGCCCAGGCTTCGGGGATCGAGCTCGCGGGATCGACGCGAAACGCGACAACGGGCAGCCATTTGGGTTTGATCGGCGGGCGCCTCAAGCGAAGGCCTGCCTGCCTAGGCGAACGGTTGCCCTTCTTCTCATTGCAGCCGTAGCAGGCCATGACGATGTTTTCCCAATTCGTCTTGCCGCCCTGTGACTTGGGTACCACGTGGTCGTAGGTCAGCCCGCGCAGGCGATGGCGCACACCGCAGTACTGGCATTTGAAGTCGTCACGCATCGCGACGTTGATCCGGGAGAACTTGATC
>JBGUEF010000023.1:0-20759 GCA_041821485.1 Deltaproteobacteria bacterium | reverse complement strand
CTTTGGGAACTTGAGCCCCGCCAGGACCTTCCGTTCGTTTGCACCGAGCCAGTCGTCTCCTTCGGGCAATGCGGACGCACGAAGAAGCATCCAGCGGATCGTCATGCCTTGGACTGCTCGCGCTCGATTCCGCGCTTGATCGCATCCACCAGATACGGGCGCAGCGTCGTGGCCGGGATGATCTTCTGGACAGAGCCCACTTCGAGGGCGCGGTGCACGCTGTGAACGCCGTCGAATTCTTCGGCGACCTCGCGAAGCTTCTCCGAATGGACGACCCTCTTCATCTTGTTGATGCGATTGCGCAGCGCTATCCGATCCGCACCTTCAGCCTGATCGAGCTTGCGCCGAAGCGCGATGAGCCGCTCGTCCGATGCGGTTCGTTTGCGAACGGCGCCCGCGAAGACCACCGCCGCTGCGGGCGCGCCGCCGATCACCGATGCGTAGGTGTCCTCGAGGGCCGAGACTTCGAGCGAGGGGTTGAGCTTGTTGGAGAACACCACAAACGCACCGCCGTGGTACCTCGAGATCACCGAGAACACGATCGGCCCCTTGAAGTTGACGACCGCGCGGCCGATCTCTGCGCCGTACTCGAGTTGAAGGGACCGCATCGACTCGGGCGATCCGTCAAACCCCGAGAGGTTTGCGAGCACGACGAGTGGACGGTTATTGCTCGCTGCGTTGATCGCACGCGCCACCTTCTTGGAGGACATCGGAAACAAGGTTCCGGCGGTCCATGCGGTCGGGCCGTCGGCCGGCACGAACCCGAGCCGAGACAGGGGCTGCGATTCGAGGCCGATGAGGCACACGGGAAAGCCACCGATGTGCGCGTCCCAGACCACCGCCGTCTCCGCGTCGCGCATCCCGTACCAGCGCTCGAGAACCTCATGATCCTGATCCGTTACGGCGCGCATCACCTTCCGGATGTCGAATGGCCGCTTGCGGCCGGGGTTGGTTTCCGGGTCGAACGCCTCGCCAACGGTTGCGAAGGTGGAGACGCCCACGTGGCCGTGCGGTGCGTCGCAGACGTCACGGCTGACGGGATCGGTCGTCGCTGCCCGGCGGGGAAAGCGCTCGCCCGGCATCACATAGGTGTGATCGTAGTGGCGAAGGAGGATGTGGCAGGCGTCGGCCAGGTCGCGGGCGGCGTACTGCGCCTGGCCGTTCGGCCCCATGATCCGGTCGTAACCGCCGATCCCCGAGTTGTCTTCGGCTGAAACGCCTCCGGAGTAGTCGAGCGCTTGCTTGCCGGTGAGCACCATCGCGCTCTCGGGGATCATGACGAGGATGCCCTTTGTGTGCATCAGCATCGTCGCTTCGGCGTTCCAGTACGGCTGAGCGCCGACGTTGACGCCGCAGACCACGACGTTGACCTCGGAACCAGCCTGCGTGAACTCGACGATTCGCCGCAGCACGTCGGCGATCCAGTCCATGTTCTCTGTGCCGCTTTCCATCGAGATCTTGGCGCCCGCCGAAACCGCGTACCACTCGAGGGGGACCTTCATCTTTTCCGCAAGATCGATCCCCGCCATAATCCGCCGACACTCGGCTTCGGCGAGGGCACCCATGCCCCGACTCGGATCGCCAAAGAGCGCGACCCGCGTCATGCCTTCCGGGTACTTGCTGGTGAAGCTGGTGAGCAGACCCACGATGACGTTCGCGGTATTGCTTCCGGGCGGGCGGTCGACTGGGACGAGCTGACGGTCATCGTCGAGGTCGTATTCCTGGAACTCACCTCGCGGGAAATCGGACTGAACGTCGCTGTCTTCCCCCGGTGTGACCATCCCAATGATTTCGTACGGGTGGGTAAGCCCACGCTGTCGCAGTCGAACGACGTTCTGCTCGTACTCGCTGCGTGGCCTCATCGGGTTGGTTGGCAGCTCGCGCAGCTGAACACGTAGGCCCCGGCGCCCACGATTAGAGACGTCGAGCAGCTTCGGCTCGAGCCGTCCGGTCGCCGGGTTGCGAATCTCTCCCTGGACGACAATCCGCTCGAGCCCGAGCCCAGTCGTCTCCGGGGCGAGCTTGTGGATGATGGTGTTGATCTCGTCCTGGCTGAAGTCCACCGGCGGCCAAAGAAAGAGGTGGACGCGGTTCCACTGATACCGATTGCGCGACGGCCTGCTGCTTTGCTCGCGGCGGATCGCGATCAAGCACTTCGACAAGGTTCGCTCGAGGCTCGGAAACCCGACTATGCGCCCGGCGGCGTCGCGTACTGGAGTGAGATCGCGGACCTCGGCAAGACAGATGAGCCGCTCGTCCTGACCCATTACGCGGTAGAGGTAGACGTCTTCCTCCGATGGTACGCGCTCCGTCTCCAAGTCTTTCAAGCGCCACAGGAACAGGCGCTTACTGAGCATCGGATGCATTCCACGGTAGATGAGCTCCTCGTGGAACCCGCCGTCGCGCATTCGGAAGGTGAACCCCTGTAGCCCGCCGGCTCCGAGCCCGGTCTCGCTGCCGCTGAGCGAGACGATGACGCGCCGAATCGGCCGACTGAACTCGGCGGCTTCCAGCATCAACTGGATCCCGTTGGCGGTCTTATCCGGGGGCTGGAGCTCACCCTGGTGCCACACATAGAAGTCGACGACCACATCGTCGCTTGCGGGGACCGCTTCGATGTGGGGCTTCAGCGCGACGATCGCCTCAGCCAAATCCTTGCCGACGACGTGCGTCGCGATGAAGTGGATCTTCTTGCCTTCGTATTCATACCAGCACTTCGAGACCTCAAATCCGCCGTCAGATGCGACCTGGAAGTCCTTCAAGTCGCACATGTTGTAATATCTGCGGGCCAGGGTCTCGAGCATGATCAGGCGCTCCTCGTCGCTCGCCTGCTCGAGCCGCCTCGATAGAAACCCCTTGAGCGGATGCGGGACCGCGACGAGCTCGGCGATTCGAGCAGCTCGGTCGGGCCCGTGTGGATCCGCGTCGAGCGCCGAGAGGATCGCGTCCACCTTCGCGAGGGTCACCTTCGTGACCTGTTCCTGAACCGGCCGCTCGAAGTAGTGATACTGAAGCTCGCGGGCGAGGTCGTGAATCGCGGGGAAGCGATCTTGGGTCTCGATGATCATTCGGGCGAGCAGCTCGCGGAAGCCATCGCCGGTGACCTCCCGAAGCATGCCCACGTTGTCGAGCCGGCTTTGCAGCAAGCTGAGGACTGGCGCGACCTGATCGTCGATGCGCTTGTTGCCCTTGCAAATCCGAAACAAGGCTTCCTGCAGCTCTGGGCTTCGCTCGATGTCGTCCAGCCCATAGTGCGCGACCGCCCTGCGGAGCTTGGCGAGAAACGACGCAGGGAGCACCTCGTCCCGACGAACGACCAGGTCGCGCAGGAAGGTGAACAGATACTCCTCGGCCGTGTACTTGCCGAAGTCCTTCGAAGCATCCGATCCGTGGGATTGGCGCCTGAACAAAGCGCACAGGTCGACGAATATGTTGAGATTCAGATCTTCGAGGGCAACGAGCGCGGGATCATCGAACGCAACGTCCGAGGTATGGATGTCGCCGTCAGCCATTTCGCGGGCGAGCGCGGCGCCGTCGGCATCGTAGCCCATCACCAGCCGCCGGAGCTCTGTCAGATTTCGCTTCGAGCTCGCAGGGGCCGGATCCAGGTCGGCCACGATAGCCGAGAAATCCAACCGCGCCCCGCTCGCCGACTCGCCCTCCGCGCCACTCGGCTCGATGAGCAACATCGGCGCGCCGACGCCGAGCTGCACGTTGTTCATCACCATCACCTCGCGCACCTTGCCGGCGAACTTGGCTCCGATGACCATCTCCATCTTCATCGCCTCGAGGACGACGAGACCGTCTCCCACGTCGACTTCCTGGCCTTCGCGCACGAGCACCTTGACCACGACCGCCGGCGAGGGTGCGCGGACGAGACCGCCGCGGTCGCGCGAGACTCGATGCGGCACGCCGTCGACCTCGACGAGCACACTGAGGCCTTGGTCGACGGACTGAACTCGAAAGTGGTGGTTTCCAACGCGGAGCCTCCGCTCCGCCCCCCCAAAGCGTTCGACCAGGACTTCAATGCGCTGCCCGTCGACATCGATGCGATAGCGCTGCGGGCCCAGGCGGAACACGCCTAGCTCGTATGTGTTTCCCGCGTACATCAACTCCATGCGATGACCAAACGCGTCTGCACATCCAGGGCGCCCCCGCGCGGCGGCCATGTAGAACTGCGCGAGCTCTACATCGAGCTCGGCGTCGTAGGTCTCGATCGCTGCTTGGAGGAGAGCGACCTCGGCTCCCTCGCGGGGTAGGTGCCTCCCTTCGGTGACGAGGCGATCGACCCAGCCTACGTCGACCTCGTTCGAGCGCACGGCCGGATTGTCGATCAGACCAAGCAAGAAGCCCTTGTTGGAGGAGCCACCGCGGATAACGACCTCGCTCTCGAGGAGCGCGCGACGAAGGCGTGCCATCGCCTCTTCGCGCGTACGGCCCTGAGCGATGATCTTGGCGACCATCGAATCGAACTCCGAAGGGATCTCGTCGCCCTCCGCGATCCCGGTATCGACGCGCAGCCCGGGGCCGCTGGCCAGCCGAAGCCGTTCGACGACCCCAGGCGCCGGCGCGAAGTTGTCCTCCGGATCCTCGGCGTTCAGACGCACTTCGATTGCATGTCCGCGCTTTGACGGCGGCTCTGCGTCCAGTCGGCCGCCGCGCGCGACGTAGATCTGCAGCTTGACCAGGTCGGCGCCGGTGATCATCTCCGAGACGGGATGCTCGACCTGCAGCCGCGCGTTGACCTCCATGAACGAGAACTGCTGCGTCGGTTCGTGATAGAGAAACTCGACGGTGCCCGCGTTCCGATAGCCGATCGCCTGCGTCAGCCGGATCGCGGCCTGCTCGAGCTCCTGCTGCTGGTCTTCGGTCAGCGCGGGCGAGGGGGTCTCTTCGAGGATCTTCTGGTTGCGTCTCTGAATCGTGCAATCGCGCACGCCCAGCGCCCAGCTGGTTCCGTGGTTGTCCGCGATGATCTGAACCTCGACCTGACGGGCCCCGGTCACCATCCGCTCGAGGAAGACGGTCCCGTCCCCGAATCCTTTTTCTGCCTCGGACCGCGCGCTCTGGAAGGCTTCTGCCAGCTCGACCTCGCTCCGGACGGGGCGAATCCCGCGGCCACCGCCACCCGCGGTCGCTTTGATCATCAGCGGGTATCCGAGGCGCCTTGCGTGCTCGCGCGCATTTTCGAGCGTCTCGACCGCACCGCCGCTCCACGCCGCAACCGGAACGTCAGCCTGCTCGGCGAGTTGCTTCGAAGTGATCTTGTCGCCGAGCCGGCGCATCATGTCGCCCGTAGGTCCAATGAACACGATGCCGAGCCGGTCGCACATGTCGACGAACTCCGGCCGTTCGGCGACGAAACCCCATCCTGGCCAGACCGCCTCGGCCCGCGTCTCGATGAGAGCGCGCTCGAGGCGTTCGTAGTCGAGGTAGCTCGACTTTCGCACGCCCGTATCTGTCATGTAGGTCGCCGGGCCCAGCGGATGGGCTTCATCCGCCTCCCGTACGAACATCGCCCGGCGATCGGGGTCCGTGTAGAGCGCAATTGTGTGCAGAGAGTCGCCTCGCTCTTGCTCGTATTCCCGGGCGGCGATGATGAATCGCATCGCGGGTTCACCACGGTTGATGATTGCGATTCGCTTGAAGGTCGGGTTGCTCATTGAGGGTCAGTCCATGGCGGCGCGCAGTGGCTCGCGCTTGTCCGGATCCACATCTTGCGGAAGCTCGGCGGTCCGGTAGCCGTGGAGTAACACATACCGGTTGCCCGCTTCATCCGCGACGTACGCATCAAACGACTTTCCGCCGTCTTTCGGGCTCACGATCGCGTGTAGGCGCCCCTCGGCTTGGTCGGCGGTTCGAAGGATCTTCACCTGATCGATGTGCTGTGGCAGTCCCATGCGACCCGTGGTTCCGATCTGCCACACACCTGCAGTTTGAAAGCACAGCTCTACGAGCCTTGGCTCGGTCAGCATCGGGAGATCTGCGGGCTGATGGCCCTCGGGCAGTTGAGCGCTCATTCGGCCGACGATCACCCCGTTGTCGCGCCACGCCGTGTCTAGCACCTGATACGCCGGACCGTGGAAGTACACCCGGTAGATGTCCTTGTCCGCGACCATTATCCCCGCCTCGCGCGGAGGAGCTTCGGACTTGTCGTTCTCGACCGGTTTTCGGGCGAGCCGGACGGATGCTGTGAAATGCGTCGTGCGCTGGGTCCCCGACTTGATGCTTCGAGTGCCGGTCAACTGGCATCGGGCAACCAGCTCATCGCCTTCGGTTCTCAGTTGCGCGGTCAAGGTGAGGCTCCGTGGCTCGTCCCGATAGAACTTGAAGGGCGCGAGGAAGTCTACCTCTTCGATTGCGCTGATGTGCCAGTCGGGAAAGAGCGCCTTGCTGATCTCGCCAAAGCCTTCGATTCCCATGACGCCGGGCAGCACGGCCGTCCCCCCGATCCGGTGGTCGTAGAGGAACGGTTGCTCCCGAGGATCGAGCGTCGTCTCGAGGCGAAGGCCGGTATGGACGCCCATCGAGATCGTGTCGGCGTTCACGAGCCCGTAGCGGACGCCTTGCAGCTTGCTCACATCGAGCCCGCCGGTCTCGTCCCACTCCTGCATCAGGATACCCAGGGCGCCGCCGATCACGACCTCCCCACGGGTGCCAGCCTCGAGCTCGTTGCGCACGACCGGGATACCGTCCGCCGGCTTGAGCATGTCGATGCCCGCGAGCTCCATCATTTTGGGAATCGAGCCGCGGGACGCCATGCCGATGTCCGCCCAGGCAGTCCAGTCCACGACGATGCCCCGGGTGTCGGGCCGTGCGCTACGGAAGCTGGACACCGACTTGGCGAGTAGCTCGTTGGCGGCGCTGTAGTCGGTCTGGCCTCCGTTACCGAATCGCCCGGCGATCGAGCTGAACACGACCGCCGCGCCGAGGGGCATGTCCCCGATCGACGACAAGAGGTGGTACCAGCCGTTTGCCTTCACATCGAAAACGAGGTCGAACTCCGATGGCTTCTTGTCGGGCAAGAAGTGACTGATTTCGAGCCCGGCCGCGTGCACCAGCGCATCGATTCTGCCGCTCACTTTTCGAATTTCGCCGACCGCGGCGGCGACTGCGTCTCGGTCGAGCAGGTTGACCGAGTGATAGTGGACCTCGCCACCCGCAGCATGAACCGATTCGATCGCTTGCAGGGCCGCGTGCTTTCGCTCGAGCTCTGCAAGCAACCTCTGCACCTTGACTGGCGTCGCCTTCTCCCCGCTCTTCTTGATGCGCTCGTAGAGCTCCTTTTGGAGGCCTTCGCGATCGGTGGCGAACCGCTGGAGATCAGGGTCGCTGGGGTCCGGCTCCGGAGTGAGGTCGAGCAGGTGGAACGTGCCTCCAGAGGCTTTCGCCAGGTCATCGACGATCGCCGACACGATCGATCCGGCGGCGCCCGTGATGGCGAACACGGTGTCCTTCCCAAGTGGCAGTTGGCGCTCACTCGTTAGCGGCTCGAAGGACGCGGTGATCGCCCAGCGGTCGTCGCCGGTGTATCCGATCTCGCAGGCCCCAGGGTCGGCGACGGTCTCGGCGATGAGCCGCTCGGCCATCGCTGCCGCCTTACAGTCGGCCTCGAAGTCCACGACCTTGACGGTCGCTTCAGCCTTCTCGCGTTTGTACGTCTTCGTGAAGCCGGTCACCGCACCACCAAGCGGCGCGATCGCCCCGCTTTCGTCGAAACCATGCTTGCCGCCGAGGCGAGTTGCGGACAGCAAGAAAGTGTCCGGCCCGGAGATCTGCCCGTAGAGCGCACGCATCGTCGCGAAGAAGAGCTTGGCCCGGACGTGGATTGCTCGAGCCCAGGCGTCTGCGGACAGATCGGCGATCGCGTCCTCCTGGTCGAGGCCCGCAAGCCAGTAGACACCGCGAATCGGGCCCTCACTCATCCAGCCTTCGAGCCGCGCAACGAGCTCATCCGAGGAGGGAGCGTCGTCGATCACGAGGACCGCGACCCCTTGCTTTCGGAGCAGCTTGATGAGCGCCTTCGCAACGCCACCCCGATCGGCCATGACAACGACGCGCGCGCCTTTGCCGAGCTTCACGCCGGTCGGCTTGCATACCGAAAGAGGCGGCCGGAGCACCGCCACGGGAACGCGGCGGAGTCCCTCTGTCGCCTCCAGCGCGGCAGCCGACACCGCGGGTTCGTCGGCCTCGGCGGGCGAAGACGGTGCGGCCTCCGGCAAGCGCTCCTTCACCCAGGCGATGACATGATTGAGCGTCGGAAAATCGCGCAGCTCGAGATTATCGTCACGCGCGATGCCGTACGCATCGCGAACCGCGGCAAATGTTTCCGCCTGCTTCACCGTATCGATTCCGAGGTCGGCTTCGAGATCCAGGTCGAGCTCCAGCATCTCCGGTGGGTATCCGGTGACCCCCGCCACCACTTCCAGCACCTTTTCGGTAATCGAATCGTCCTCTGCGGCGGGGCCGGCTGCTGCTGGCGTGACCGCGACTTCCGCGGGTGCCACCAGGTCCGGACGACTGCTCTTCACCCAGGCAATGACGTGTTCGAGCGTTGGGAACTCGCGCAGCTCGAGATTGTCGTCACGCGGGATGTCGTAGGCCTCGCGCACCGCGGCAAAGGTCTCGGCTTGTTTGACCGTGTCGATTCCGAGGTCCGCCTCGAGGTCGAGCTCCAGGTCGAGCATGTCGGACGGATACCCGGTCTGCTCCGAGACGATAGCGAGGACTTTGTCCGCAACGGGATCGCTCACTGGCGCTGACACTGGCGCTGACACTGGCACTGACGCTGGCACTGACACTGACGCTGGCACTGCCGCTGACACTGCCGCTGGCACTGCCGCTGGCACTGCCGCTGGCACTGACGCTGGCACCGACCTCGCCGGTCCCTGGTCCTTCACTCGCAGGGTGCGACCGACGACCTCGAGCTCGGGGGACGGATAGCCGCTTGCATCGGCCACCCAGCGGTCGAAGCGCGCTCGATCCTCGATTCGAGTCGCGTAACCCAACTCCCGGGGAGCCGGTCGACGTCCGTCCGGGCTTGGGACCCAGCGCACCAGGGACATGCTGATCTGGGAGCCAAAGCCGGCGCCCAATCGAAGTGCGTATTGAACAGGGTAGCTGCCGCCCCTCGAAAGGTTCAGCGGGCCCAGCTCTGGATCGATCTCCTTGAAGTTGGCAACCGGTGGCACCAATCCCGTCTCGAGGATCTTGACGGCGGTCGCGTCTTCCAAGCCCGCGCCCATCGCATGACCGGTCGTGCCCTTCGTGTTGGCAATCACGATGCTGTCGGCATTGGCCCCGAACACGCTACGAAGTGCGCTGATCTCGGCCTGCGCGCTGCCGCCCCGAGCGGGCGTGTAAGTCTCATGGGAGACGAAGACAGTCTGAGGCGCGATCTCTGCCCGGCGGATGCCGTGTCGCGCTTCACATTCTGCCACCAGCTTTTCCATCAAGCCCTGGATGTGGTCGATGTTGAGGCGGCTGCCGTGGTACGCGCTGTTGGCGGTGAGCGTCCCGAGCACCTCGACGATGGGTCTGAGACCGCGTTCGCGCGCCGCATCCGCGCGCTCGACGACCATCCCGGACGCGCCCATGCCCAGGATCAGGCCGTGGCGGCGCCGATCGAAGGGCAGGGCGGCCTCTTCTAGCACCTCGTCGGTGGCCGCGGCGCCACTTGCGAGAAACCCAGCGCCCACCCACTCCATCAGGTTGTCGCTGGTCACGTTGTCGGCCGTCACGACGATGACACGCCGACAGCGCCCGCGCGCGATCCAATCCTCGGCGATTGCCACGGCTTGTGTTCCGCTGGCACACGCCGAGTTGATCTGCGTATTCGGTCCGCGAGCGCCGATGTACTCCGCGAGCTGAGAGTGTCCCATCGACAGTGCTTTGAATAGGAATCGACGGTCGAAGGTGTACGGATCGCGCCGGAGGTCCCTTTGGATCTCCTCGATTCGGCGGTCGAGCTCCAGGGCAATCGGGCTGCCGCTCCCGTTGCCAGGCAGCCGCGCGCGCAAGCTCTGCAATTCCTCTAAGAGCTCGTGCTGCGCGTCACTCTGGAAGTATCGCCGGAGGTCGCCCGCAAACGCGTCGAAGCCAGGGAACGCCGAGCCAAAAATGACACCGGTCTCGTCTTGCATGGACTCCGGTAGGCCCCAACGGTCCGGAAGTTTCGTCCCCTTGGTTGTGGTCTTGTAATGCATCACGAGCGGGATCCCCGCATCGCGCAATGCCTCTACACCCGCTGCGATCGCCATCCGAGTGGTCGTGTCCATCGCCGCCACGCGCTCCTCGGGAACGCCGAAGTCGCTCGACAGGCCGATGTGTCCGCCACGGCCCGCGAGCTTGATGACGTCGGACGGCGAGTCGATCGTTTCGAACCTCGGCCCCCCCTTGTCCGACTTGACCAGGCGCGTGATCTTCTTGTCTGCTATCGCCCTGCGCAGCCCGACTGGGATTGCGTCGATGAAGGTCTTGCCGTGCAGCATTCGGTCGACGTTGTCGTCGGCGAAGACTTTCTCGGCGCCGGGTAGGCCGATGGTTGCCCCGGTGACCACTACCGGCTCCCGGTCATCGACGGGGCTCACACCGCGATAGATCTCCATGCCCTGGTCGAGGAAGTCCGCGAATAATCGGCCGAGCTTCGCGTATCGATCGTCGCCCGCCCCAGACGAGGCTTCTCGAGCGCGAGGTGGCGCGGCAACCGGAGTAGGGGGCTGCGTGGCCACCTGAGAAGCCGCCCTCGCCGGCGCCCCGTTCGTGCTCACCTCCGAGATCCTCCGCTCGCTCTTCGGGGCGCCGTGTCCACTCGCATAGAGTCCGCTGAGCGCCGCATTGAACGATGGAAGGTCGCCAACCTTTGGATGGTTGGTGAACAAGGACAAGGTGTCGGGCTTGCCGCCAAGCACGTTGTCCGTGAAGCCAGCAAGCGCCGACTTGGGGCCCACCTCGACAAACACGCGCGCGCCTGCCTGATACAAAGTATCGAGCCCTTTGACGAACTGCACGGGTGACGCGATTTGCTTGCCCAGAATGTCGATCATCTCCCCGGCCACGTTGGGGCCCATCGGATAGAACTCCCCGTTGACGTTTGCGACGATCGGGATCTTTGGCGATTCGATGCCGAGGCGCGCAAGCTCTTTCTTGAGTGGCTCGCTCGCGGGCGCGACGATCTGCGTGTGGAACGCGTGGCTTACCGGCAGGGGGATCGCCCTATGACCGGCCTTCGTGATCGCTTCCACTGCGGCCGTCACGCCGGGGGTCGACCCGCCGATGACCGACTGCGCAAAGCTGTTGATGTTGGCGATGACGACATCACCCGCGAGCGAGTCCACGACGGCCTGGACCTCATCGATCGGCGCCAAGACCGCGGCCATCAAGCCGTTGTCTTCGAGCGAAACGCTGGTCATCTCTCGACCGCGCGCGCTGACCGCCTCGAGCGCCTCGCGAAAGCCGAGGGCGCCGCAGGCGACCAGGGCGCCGTACTCACCGAGACTGTGGCCCATCACCATATCCGGCGTGACCCCGTACGCGGCGAGCAATCGCGTGAGTGCCAGGTCGGCAGCGAGAACCGCCGGCTGGGTGATCGCCGTCTGCCGGAGTGCGTCGTCCGCTGCGGCGACTGCATCTTCGTCGTGTGGATCGACGAAGATGATCTCGCTGAGCGGCCTGCCGAGGAGGGGCTTCATCACCTCGTCGGCCTCGCGGAAGGTATCAGCGACGATCGGCTCCACGTCGCGCAGCTCGCGAAGCATGTTGACGTACTGTGAGCCCTGTCCGGTGTATAGGAACGCTGTCTTCGGGGCGGGCCCGGTTTGGTAGAAGATGCCCTGAGGCCGGAGCGCCTTCCAGACGGCCGCGTTGTCCGCCCGGAGCCCTTTGGCGGCGCCCGTGGCTTTCTTCGCAAGCTCGGCGGCATCGGCAAAGTCGAGGGCAATGCGCTCTTTCGCGTTCAAGTCTGCGGCGGCAGGCGCCTGACGATCGGGCGCGCGTCCAGCCTTCGCATCCTCGAGCACCGCTTCGAGCTTGATCGCCAGCTCCGCGGCCGAGCCCGCGCCGAGGACCAACGAGCCGCGTAACGGCGCCTTGTCGGCCATCGCGATGCCGCCCGACCCGAGCGGCGCCGTAGAGCCTGAGGGCACCGACACACGCGAGCGGTTCTTGCGCTCAATCCTCCCGGGCACGTGCTCCTCGAGCACTGCGTGGAAGTTGGTCCCGCCGAAGCCAAACGCGCTGACGCCCGCCCTCCGAACCTCTTTGAAGTCGTCCCAGGGTTTGAGCTCGGTGTTCACGTAAAACGGAATCTCACCAAACCCGATCTTGGGATTGGGGGTCCGGAGACCGATGCTTGGGGGCAGCTGCCGGTGGTGCAGCGCCAGGGTGGCCTTGAGCAGCCCGGCTGCTCCCGCGGCTCCCTTCAGGTGTCCGATGTTCGATTTGACCGACCCGATCGGAATGCTCGACGTTGCGACGCCCGAATCGGCGAACGCGTCCACCATGCTTTGCACCTCGACGACGTCACCGACCCGCGTGGACGTGCCATGGCCCTCGATCAAGCTCACCGTCGCCGGATCTTCTCCGGCATGCGCCCACGCGCGTTCGATCGCAAATCTCTGCCCGATCGGGTTGGGCGCGGTGATCCCCTTGCCCTTTCCGTCGCTCGACCCGCCTATGCCGCGGATCACCGCGTAGATCTTGTCGCCGGCCTCTTCGGCGTCCTCCAGTCGTTTGAGAAGGAAGACCGCCGCCCCTTCGCCCATGACGAAGCCGTCGGCTCCCTCATCGTAGGGTCGGGTCCCGGTCGCCGATAGCGCCCCGATCTTGCAGAACTTCGTGTAGCTCGATGCGCTCATGTTGCTGTCGACGCCGCCGGTGAGGACTGCGTCGTAGTCACCTTCCTCGAGCCCCGAGATGGCTGCGCTGAACGCCGCCATGGCCGATGCGCAAGCGGCGTCGGTCGTGAAGTTGGGTCCATGGAAGTTGAAGACGGCAGCCACGCGGCCGGCGATGATGTTCGCGAGCTCACCCGGCATGGTGTCCTCGCTGATGATTGGGAAGTGCGCCCGAACCCGCTCCATCGTCTCGTCGACGATCGCTGTCTTCACCTTCTCTGGGAGCGCTTGAAAGCTCGGAGCTCCGTCGAGCTCTCGTGTGAACTCGGGGAAGAAGATGCGCAGCGCGGTCTTGTAGTGCAGATCGCCGGCCATCGCGTTGCCGAGGATCACGGCCGTGCGGTCACCATCGAGGGGGCGTTCGGGATATCCGTAATCCAAGAGCGCCTCGCGAGCCGACATGATCGACCATTTCTGCGTGCGATCCATCGACTCGGCGACCTTGGGCGGAATCGGGAGCTTCCACTTGAGCGGATTCCAGTCGAAGTCCCGGACCCAGCCGCCGATCTTCGAATACGTCTTGTCCGTAACCTTTGGGTCCGGGTCGTAGTAAAGGGCCGGATCCCATCGGTCGACGGGTGTCTCGCTGATGCTGTAGCGGCCCGCGGCGATGTTCTCCCAAAAGATCTTCGCGTTTGGCGCATCCGGAAGGACGGCGCCAACGCCGACGATCGCTATCGCTCGATGTACTTGGTCTCGCATGTGCGGGCTCCCTCGTCGTCTAGGAGCGCTCGTAAAGCGCGTCCCCCACCTGGTTCATGTCGTCAATCAACCCCGCCTGGGCTGTATAGATTTCCGATAGTCGCGCGCTGGTTTCGAGCGCTTGGGCATCCGCGTCGCCGACGGCCTCCGCGCCGACAACCCAGCGCATGCCATCGACCGCCACGCGCTGAGCCGCCTCACGGGCAAAGACCCGTGCCATCGCCGCGACGGCCCTGGCATCGAATCGCCTGGGTGACTTCGGGTTGAGCTCATCGAGCTCGGCGCGCACCGCATGTCGCGCGAGCGCCGCGGCACCCTCGACGTAGGACGCGAGCTCGCCGATTCGAAAGAGCACATGCTGATTGCGGGTGAGACGCTTGGCGCGCGCTCGCTCCATGATCTCCGCCAGCGCGTGGGCCGCCAAAGCGGCGATATCGGCACCAACCTTCGGATGCTCGCTGTGCACTCCTTCAAGACGCCGTCCTAGGTCGTGGTAGTGCTGCCCGCGGGTCTTGAGGTGATGCTGCCAGCGATCTCGCCCGATCGTCATCTCCATGATCTCCGAGGTCCCCTCGTAGATCGTGGTGATGCGAACGTCGCGCCTGATCTTCTCGACCATGTACTCTTTGGTGTACCCGTATCCGCCGTGGCCCTGAATCGCCGCGTCCGCCGCTGCGTTGCCCGCTTCGGTCGCGAGGTACTTCGCGATCGCGCCCTCGGTGTTGAGCAATTCGTCGCCGCCCTTGTCGATCGCTTCGGCGGTCTGCTCGATGTAGGCGCGGGCGGCTTCCAAGCGCACGGCATGCGGAACGATCAGCTTGTGGGTGTAGCCCTGCTTCTCCGACAGCGGCGCACCGGCTTGGATGCGCTCCATCGAGTATTCGATCGTCCGGTCGAGCGCGGCCCAGCCTGCGCCCAGCCCGAACGCGGCCACCATGAGCCTGGTGAATCCGAACACGAGCTGGGCCTGACGCAAGCCCTGGCCTTCTTCGAGGCCAACGAGACGATCGGCGTCGACGTAGACGTTCTCGAGGATGAGGGCGGTGGTGTTGCTCAGGCGGATGCCGTGCTTGTCCTCGGGCTTGCCGTGAGAGAACCCGGGGGTGTCGCGGCCGACGACGAACCAACTGGGCCCGTCGGGCGCCATGGCCAGGATCGTGTAGAGGTCGGCATAGCCACCGTTGGAGATCCATTGCTTGTTGCCGCTGATCCGGTAGCCGACGATCTCGCCGTCCTCCTCGATGCGCTCGGCCACTGTCTTGAGCGCCGCAAGGTCGCTGCCGGCCGCCGGCTCGGTCGCGCCGTAGGCCATCAGGAGACCCTCCTCGGCGATTCGGCTCAGCCAGTGCTCCCGCTGCTCCGGCGTACCGCCGAACACGATGGGATCACTGCCGAGAAAGGTCGCCAGCACGCCCGTCGCCAGGCCGACGTCGATTCGGGCCATCGCCTCACACACGCGGTAGACGTCGAACGCACCCCCGCCCATGCCGCCAAACTCCTCCGGGATGAATACGAGCTGTACGCCGAGCTCTTCACTGCCAATCGCGCGGACGAGCTCCTCGGGGAAAATGTCTTTCTCGTCGAGCTCGAGAAGCTTCTCATCCGAGAGGTTTGCCTTCGCGAAATCCGCGAGTGAATCGAGAACGAGGCGGAGGGACTCCGCGTCGAGGGTGCTGGTGTGGGGCATGGGAGCGACTCTCTGATTCGCCGCCGCAGATCTTTCGCCATTCATGGCGCACGGCACCGGCGCACGCCGCGGTTAAGCAGCTTCTGTGCCATGCCGACAATACTGCGCGTCGGCACCGAAAACCACGTCCTAGTTTTGTCGGGCGCTGCGCAATCGAGAGGCCCAGTGCCCAATGCTGACGCAAAGAATTCGTTTAGGGCCGCCGTCGAGCTCTGCAGGCGCAAGAAGTGCACATTTTGCGCGGCGCGTCATCGCGCAATGGCAAGCGAGACCTCAGACCTCAATCCGGGGTGGGTCGTAGCTCGGTTCCTGCGCGGACCGCTTCGCACAGCTCGTCGAATGCGCGGCGGGTTGCCCGTGCCAAATCCCAGACGTCGGGAACGAGCTCGCTGTCGACGAAGAAGGCGAAATCGACGGAGCCGGCGTAGCTCAAGACCGTCAGGTTGAGGCCCATCCCCTCCATGACAGGGCCGGTGAGGTACACAGCTTCGAGCTTGAGCCCCGCGAGGTAGAGCGACTGGCGCGGCCCCGGCACGTTTGAGATCACCAAGTTGTGCACCGGACGGTGCCGATCCGCGAGGTGTTGCCGGCTGTACGCGCGCACCGCGAGGTTGAACACGCGCGGCCCTGCGAACTCGGCCCAGGCCTGAATGGTGTCGCCGCCCATCGCTTGGAACTCGCGCTTGGCGATCAGGGTGTTGGCGTGGATTCGCTCGACTCGCTCGATCGGATCGTCGGTGTCGGTCGCGAGGCTCGTCCAGAGGACCGAAACCTTGTTGTTGAACTCTAGTGATTGCGCCTCAGTGCGCACCGACACCGGGCACGCGGCAGTGAGCGACTCCCCGGGTAGCGCATCGATCCCTTGCAGATACGTGCGGAGCCCTCCGCCAGCGGTGGCGAGGATGACATCGTTGACGGTGCAACCGAGCGCGTTCTTGACCTGCCGCATGTCGTCGAACGACACGCGCAGTGTGGCAAGATTACGGCGCGAGGAGACACTGCCGTTGAACGGAGTTCGGGGCGCACCGAGGGGGCGCGTGCCCGACGGACGACGTTCGTTGATCTGATCGCGGAAGAGCCCGGTTGCCTTCTTCACTGTCTCGCCGATGGTGCGAGCCAGCACGACCGGCTGCTTCATGCGTGAGCGCAGGCCATGGGCGACGAGCTCGAGGTCGCTTGGCACGGTGTCCGGCTTCATCCGAAGCGGAGGCGGTGGCACGACCGTGGTTCGGCTCCTGTCGAAGAGGTGCATCAGAAGGCCCGCGCCCGAGACCCCATCGACGACCGAGTGGTGCATCCTCAGCACGAGGCCGAGGCGCCCCCCTTCGAGCCCCTCGATGATCCAAATCTCCCAGAGGGGCTTCGCACGGTCGAGTGGCGTGCTGCTGATGCGGCCAACCATGGCGCCGAACTCCTCCGGGCCTCCAGGGGCCGGAAGCGCGACGCGGTGCACATGGCGGATCACATCGAAGTCCGGATCATCGACCCAGAGCGGATGGGCCAGATCGAACGGCACGCGTGCGAGACGTCGGCGGAACACACGGTGGCATGACGTGCGTTCTTCGACGTGCTTCATCACCGCAGCTGGGTCGTAGCCATTTGGCGAGTCGCTGGGGTCGAAAACGCACGCGAAGCTGACCTGCATGTGGACCTGAGGAGTCTCCATGTAGAGAAACGATGCATCGATACCAGCTAGCCGTTCCATGAGCGCTGCAGTCTACGGTGGGGAGGTAGCCGATTCAAACGCGCTCCTCGCAACCGCCACAGCATCTGGTCGCCGCCTCCACGAGGCTGTCGTACGAGTGCCCGACGCGCAGATCCAAGCCGCCCAACATTCCGGTGCCGTGGCAAGCATCGGCAGAGCAACCTTGCCGATCGAAGACCAGCGTCTGAATCGCCTCGAAGGTGGTTTCGAACGTTAGGCAGCCCGTGGCCGGATCGATCGTTCCGAGGCCCGGATCCTCGCTGGTGCTGGTACCGCATCCGGTGATTGCCACCGCGAGTAGGCCAATACACATAGACGAGGGCGGGACCCTCGTAGAAAGAGCGTTCGACGACATGACGGTCGCCTCCGGGCGGTAGCTAAGCGGTCGGAGGACAGACGATCATGCCCTGCTGCGCGGTACCGCTATGGACGGTTCGTGGCGCCTACTTGGTGTGCAATTGGAGCTCGAAACCTACAAGGAATCTTCGACGGCGCGTTGCGGTCCGCCCCCAATTTCCGGTGCAAACTTTGCGTCGCGCTAAGTTTGCACTTTGTCAATTAGCGGCCGATAAATATGGTAGGCCATCCCTATGGCGAAGGACGGCAAGTCACGCTTCAAGAGACGAACGTTCTTGAAGTGGACAGGCGCCGCGATCGCTGCGGGAGCCGCGGCGGCCGGAGGCATTCACCTCTTTCACTTCCGCTATGACGGAACCGATCCGGATCCCATGCCGCGTACGACGCCGACGCTCGGGTCCTGGGAAGATCTCTACCGTCAACGTTGGACCTGGGACGACGTCAAGAAGGGCTCGCACGGCTGGGTCAACTGTCGTAGCGCGTGCGAATGGGATCTCTACGTCAAGAACGGCATCGTCGTCCGCGAAGAACAGACCGCGACGTACGCGCAGTCGGAACCCGGCGTCCCGGATTTCAATCCGCGCGGTTGCCAGAAGGGCGCTTGCTACACGGAGGTGATGTACGGCCCGAGCCGCATCACCACGCCGATGAAGCGCGTGGGCGAACGCGGTAGCGGCCAGTGGGAACAGATCAGCTGGGACCAGGCGATTTCGGAGATTGCCGAGGCGTTCGTCGACGTCGCGCAGGAATACGGAACCGACGCGATTTATCAGGACCTCGGTCCTCACTTCGATGTCGGCGCAACGAGCGTCGGGCGCTTCCGATTCCAAGCGAAGGCGGGGGGCGTGTTCGCCGACAACTGGGGAGAGATCGGCGACCTCAACTTTGGAGGTGTTCTCACTCTGGGCGCCGCGCACGTGGGCGGCTCGAGCGACGAATGGTTCCTTTCCGATTATCTAGTCGTATGGATGATGAACCCGTCCGTGACGCAGATTTCGGACGCGCATTTCCTCTATGAGGCGCGCTACAACGGCGCAGAGCTCGTGGTCGTCGATCCGCAGTACACCGCGACTGTCATTCACGCCGACCAGTGGGTGCCGCTTCGAACAGGTACCGACGCTGCACTTGGCATGTGCACGGCGCGGCACATTTGGGACAGCGGCGCCATCGACCTCGAGTACGTTCGCGAGCAGACCGACCTGCCCTTCCTGGTGCGACTGGATACGGGCCGCTTCCTGACCGATGCGGATTTGGTCGAGGGGGGCAAGGCCAAGCTGCTGCAGATGTGGAATCCCAAGGACGACCGGCCGGCTCCTGCGCCGGGCTCCGAGGGCAGCGACAAGGCGCAGCTCATCGTCGAGGGATTCGAGCCACCCATCGAGGGCACGTTCTCGGTGAAGCTGAAAGATGGGTCGTCGGTCGAGGTCGCCACCGTCGGCACGCTGCTTCGAGAGCAGCTCCAGCTTTGGACGGTCGAAGCCACCGCCAAGGTCACCGGGCTCGCCCCCGAGGTCATCGAAACGTTCGCCGACGGATTCGCCAAGGCCGAGCGACCGATGGTCCTTTCGAGTTGGGGCTCCAACCGTTTCGTTCACTCGGACCTGATGAACCGTACGAAGCTTCTTTGCCTCTCGCTCAAGGGAGCCTTCGGGAAGAAGGGAGCGGGGTATCAAGCCACGGCGTTCCTGGACTTGACCGGCTTCCCCGCGCTCATCCAGTCCAAGCGCGTTGGGCTCCGCGGCAAGATCGAAATGCTGACGAACATCGGGTCACCGAGCGAGGTCATCAATCTCATCGCCGATGGCGTCAAGAAACGTCGAAGCGAAATCGACATCACCATGGGTCTCGTCAGGGATGGCGAGAAGAAGGCCGTATGCGCGACCAGCGTCGCGACGATTGGCTATCACCACCAGGGCGTCAAAGAGGACCTCAACCGCGAGATCAAGGACGAGTATCCCCGCTCGCTCGACGCTTATTACAAAGAATCCCACGAAAAGGGATGGCAGAACGACATTCCCGCGAGCGGCCCGCCGCGCGCGTACATTAGCGGTGGCGCGAATCTGCTCCGTCGCACCAACCATACCCGAACCATGCTCGAGGAGATGTGGCCGAAATTGAAGGTCGCCGTCTCCCTCGACCAGAAGATGTGCTTCACGGGCATGCACTCGGACTACTATCTGCCGGCTGCTGGCTACTACGAAAAGTCGGGCATCAAGTACCCGATGGCCTACGCGCCCTACATCCATTACTGCGATGCGGCGGTCCCACCGCTGGGCGAGAGCAAGGACGAGTGGGAGGTGTACTGGCTCCTCACCCAGGCAATGGAGCGCATCGCCCAAGAGCGAAATCTAGCGCCGTTCACCAATTGTGGGGACGAGCCCATCGACTACAAAGAGCTCAACAAGACCTTCTCCTTCCAGGGCCGTTTCGGACCGAAGGATGCTGAGGGAGTGTCGGCGGCCATCCTCGATGCCAGCCCGGCCGCCGGTGGCGTCAGCATCGCTGAGCTCAAGAAAAAGGGCATCCATCGTTTCGTGAGCGCCGGCGACTCCATCGCGCCGACTGCGATCTTCAATACCGACTGGAAGGGGGAGGGCGTCCTCAACCCGTTCACTTATTTCACGAAGCATAAGTGGCGCTGGCCGACCCAAACCGGGCGGCAGCAGTACTACATCGACCATCCCTGGTTCGTCGAGGCCGGCGAAAGTTTGCCGACACATCGGGAATCGCCCAAGGCCGGTGGGGATCATCCGTTCCAGCTCATCTCGGGGCACTGCCGTTGGAGCATTCACAGCGTTTGGCGCGACGCGACTCTCATGTTGCGCCTGCAGCGTGGCGAGCCCGTCGTATACTTGAATCCGAAGGACGCCGAACGCCTCGGCATCGCCGACGACGGCTGGTCCGAGCTCTCGAACGACTACGGCAAGATGTACATGCTCGTGAAGTACTCGACCATGGTTCGTCCAGGCGTCGCGTACTACTTCCACGCCTGGGAGCCCCAGCAGTTCCCGAACCACGAGAGCTACAAGTGGCTCATTCCGGGTATCCAGAATCCGATGCACCTCGCGGGTGGGGCGCGCCACCTCGGATTCTCCATCAACTTCCTGCAGGCCGGGTCGTTCGTGCAAGACACGCGGGTGAGCATTCGCGCCTCGGCGACGCCGCCGCGTGCCGACCAGGACGCTCCGGCCCCCGAAGCCGCCCATGAGGAGGTGCCCGCATGACTACCCAGCGTCCAAGCACCGAGGTCGACCGTCAGATCGCGATGGTGCTCGACCTCAACAAGTGCCTGAACTGTCAGACCTGCACGGTGTCCTGCAAGAAGCTGTGGAACCAGGACGAGGGCACCGACTACACATACTGGAACAACGTCGAGACTTTGCCCGGCACGGGTTACCCGAAGCACTGGCCCGAG